>CAMOKZ010000001.1 GCA_946618155.1 uncultured Lachnospiraceae bacterium
AAGCCGATATGCTCTTCAATGAATTCCACGTAGCGGCGGCAGTTCTCCGGCAGGTCATCATAGTTTTTGATCCCGCGGATATCGCATTTCCAGCCGGGAAGCGTCTCATAGACGGGCTTCGCATGGCGGAGCTTCACGGTCACCGGGAAGTTGTCCGTCACTTCACCGTCGATCTCATAGCCGACGCAGACCGGGATCTCGTCCAGATAGCCCAGCACATCCAGCACCGTGAAGGCGACGTCCGTGGCGCCCTGCATGCGGCAGCCGTACTTGGACGCTACGCAGTCGAACCAGCCCATTCTCCTGGGACGGCCCGTGGTCGCGCCGTACTCTCCGCCGTCTCCGCCGCGGTTTCTCAGCTCATCGGCCTCCTCGCCGAAGATCTCGCTGACGAACTCGCCCGCGCCCACTGCGCTGGAATAGGCCTTGCAGACCGTGACGATCTTCTTGATCTCATAGGGCGGAACGCCTGCGCCGATGGCGCCGAAGCCCGCCAGCGTGGAGGACGAGGTGACCATCGGATAAATGCCGTGGTCCGGATCCTTCATCGTGCCCAGCTGTCCCTCCAGCAGGATGGTCTTGCCCTCCTGCAGCGCATCATAGAGGAATGCGGAGGTATCGCAGACATGGCCCTCGAGCATATCCCGGTAGCTGTGGAGCGTTTCCACGATCTCATCCGGGTCAAGGGGCGGCTGATGATAGAGGTTCTCCAGCAGGACGTTCTTGAGCGTGCAGACGCGCTCCGCCTTCTCCCGCAGCACTTCCTCATCCCACAGTTCGCTCACCTGGAAGCCGATCTTCGCGTATTTGTCCGAATAGAACGGCGCGATGCCCGATCTGGTGGAGCCGAAGGATTTGCCGGCAAGTCTTGCCTCCTCGCAGGTATCCAGCAGAACGTGATAGGGCATGACCATCTGCGCCCGGTCGGAGACCAGGAGCTTGGGCGCGGGTACGCCCCGCTCAATGATTCCGTTATACTCCTCGAACAGCTTCGGGACAGAAAGCGCCACGCCGCTGCCGATCACGCTCACCGTGTGCTGATAAAACACGCCGGAGGGCAGGGTGTGGAGGGCGAATTTTCCATACTGATTCACGATCGTATGTCCGGCGTTCGCGCCGCCCTGGAAGCGGACGACGATGTCGGCCTGCTCGGCAAGCATGTCCGTGATCTTGCCCTTACCTTCATCACCCCAGTTTGCACCAACTACAGCCTGTACCATCTTTTCATTTCCTCCCATTCTATGCATGTCTTCAGACAAGGATCTCGGAACGGATCCCCAGCAGGCTCTTTCTTTCCTCCAGCATGGGACCGACGACGTCTCTGACGTATTCCTGGGTCTGCCGTCCGGCGCAGCCCGTAAACTTTGACGGTTCCATCGCCGCTTCCAGCTTCTCCGGCGTCATGCCGAAGGCCGGATCTTTGGCGATCCACTCAAGCAGCGGGTTTTCCCCGCCCTCTTCCTTGACGATGCGGCCCGCTTCCATGGAGAGGGAGCGGATCTTCTCGTGCAGCTCCTGACGGTCGCCGCCGGCCTTCACCGCATCCATCATGATGTTCTCCGTCGCCATGAAGGGAAGCTCGGCGCGCAGGCGCTTTTCGATCACCTTCGGGTAGACCTTCAGGCCGTCCGTCACGTTCAGGCACAGGTCCAGAATGCCGTCGGTCGCGAGGAAGGCCTCCGCGATGGAGAGGCGCTTGTTCGCGGAATCATCGAGGGTCCTCTCGAACCACTGCACCGACGAGGTGATGGCGGGATTGAGCGCGTCCGTTATCACATAGCGGGCAAGGGAGGCGATCCGCTCGCTCCGCATCGGGTTGCGCTTGTAGGCCATGGCGGAGGATCCGATCTGCGTCTTCTCGAAGGGCTCCTCCACTTCCTTGAGGTGCTGCAGCAGGCGGATGTCGTTGGACATCTTGTGGGCCGAGGCGGCGATGCCCGCCAGCACGTTGCACACCCTGGTGTCCACCTTGCGGGAATAGGTCTGTCCGGAGACCGGATAGCAGCCCTCAAATCCCATCTTCTGCGCGATCAGCGGATCCAGCCTGCGCACCTTTTCGTAGTCCTGGTCAAAGAGCTCCAGGAAGCTCGCCTGGGTCCCGGTGGTCCCCTTCGAGCCGAGCAGGCGCAGCGTGGACATCACATACTCCAGGTCCTGGAGGTCGATCATGAACTCCTGGATCCAGAGGGTGGCACGCTTGCCGACCGTGGTGGGCTGGGCCGGCTGGAAATGGGTGAAGGCGAGGGTCGGCAGATCCTTGTAGGTCTCCGCGAAGCGGGAAAGCTGCGCGATCACGTTCACCAGCTTGGTCCGCACGAGGCCGAGGGCCTCCTTCATCACGATGATGTCCGTGTTGTCGCCCACGTAGCACGAGGTCGCGCCCAGGTGGATGATGGGCTTGGCCTTCGGGCACTGCAGGCCGTAGGCGTAGACGTGGGACATCACGTCGTGGCGCACGATGCGCTCCCTGGCCTTCGCCTCCTCATAGTTGATCTCGTCCCGGTGCTGGCGCATCTCCTCGATCTGCTCGTCGGTGATCGCAAGGCCGAGCTCCTGCTCCGCCTCCGCGAGGGCGATCCAGAGTCTCCTCCATGTCCTGAATTTCATGTCCGGGGAAAAAATGTACTGCATTTCCCTGCTGGCGTAACGCTCGGAGAGCGGGCTCTGATATCTGTCTGTGCTCATAGTCCTCCTTTATGGCCGCCGCCCGGGCTGAGGGCCCGTTTGCCGGATTGCTGGTTAAAGGGCGCTTAGCATTTCGCACCCCTGCGGTACTCTTCCTTCAGTTCGGCCAGAACGGCCGGGATGTCTTCCGGCGCCCCGCGGCCGCCGTACTTTTCCGTGTACTCCTCGCCCAGATGGGCATTGTATTTCTGGATGCGGGTGATCAGGTACGCGTCCGCGCCCAGGTCCCGCAGCTTTTCCCCGTACTCCTCCTCGGAGAGGAACAGGGGCAGCACGCTCACGTAGCGCCGCATGGTCTCCTTGGTGCGCACCAGCTTCCAGGCGCGCAGGAAGCAGTCCGCCGCGTCCCGGAACAGGAACATCCTCGCCCTCGCGCAGCCCAGGTTGTTCCACACCGAAGCATAGAACTGGGTGCCGAGGCTCCCGGGGGTCATCCGCTCGAGCACCTTCTGGTACTCATGCACGGCGCTGCTGTACATGCCGCACTTGACCAGATAGTCCGCCTTCAGCTTGGCCCTCGTATCCTCCGGCTGCACCTCCAGCTTGCCCAGCTCCTCCTGCACCAGCCGCATCTGCTCCGGGTCGAGGTACCCGACCTCGCGGAAGATCAGCATAATGAACTGCGTGATCGACCCCGATTTCTCCAGCTGGTCGTAGAGCTGCCGGTAAAGTTTTTTCAGGCCCAGTTCATCCCGAATCCAGTCGCAGAGCACCTCGTTGACGATGGAGCGGTCGATCAGGTACAGGTTTTCCCGCAGATAGAAGCACAGCTCCTCGGCGGAAAAGATATTGGTGCGGATGCTCTCGATAAAGTAGGGCTTCTGGGCACGCTTGATCTGACACAGGTCAAAACTCATTCTAGTCTACCTCACTCACGGCGAAAGCGGATCTCCCTCTTCCAGGTCTTCCCCGACGGCTTGTAGAAGCCGCCGAACCCCAGGTCCTCCACCTCGGTCACGCAGCAGTCTGCGGAGGTGAAATACACGGTCAGCCGAAGCCTCGTCGCCCGGTTGGGCCGGTCCGGAAAGCCGGTCAGCCGCAGCACGTGCGAGACCTCGTCGCCCCCGGTCATGGGCTTGGTGATGAAGCTGATCCTCGTCTCCCCGTCCGGGATGAACTCGCAGCTGTGATGGGCCTCATACCAGTTGACGCCCGCGGAGACGACCGGATAATAGGTCTCCCGCCCGCGGATGCGCATCATGATGCCCATATTCTCCCGGATGATGTCCGCCCCGAGGAACAGAAGTCCCGGGAGCGAAAGCTGCCCCGCCCTCTCCATCGCGGCGTAGCAGGCGCCCCTGGTGAACAGGTTCCTGCCCTGGAAGGCGTGGCGGTGAAAGCACAGGTACTGGAACGACCGGGGCGCCCAGCTGCGGTCGAAGTAATCCCCGATCAGATAGCTCGTGGTGACATTGCGCCGTTCGAAGACCTTTCCGAGCAGTTCATAGAACAGCCTGTCGCGCTCGCTGTCCCACTCCCTGTCGTTGCGGTTGCCGCGGACCGACTGGTCCATCACCTGGGTCGCGGCGGTCTTCACGGTGACCAGCGCCGGCGTCGTCGAGCGGTCGATATGCAGGACGGAGCCCGTGATCAGGCTCTCCTCCTCGCTGTACTCGAGCAGCGCCACATCCCCGCTCCACAGCTCCCGTTTCTGGTTGACGGCGTAATAGAAAAAGCTGCTGCGGTAATCCTGCACGTAGATGTTCTTGCGCGGAACGCCGAGCTTCTCCATGGCGCGGGGAAGGCGTTCCCCGGCCGGCCCGGTCAGCTCCGGCACCGTCATCATGACCCTCGCCTGCTCCGGTGCCTGGAAGGGCTCGGCGCAGCGCAGGCAGTCGCGGAGAAAGCTGACCAGGGGACCGTCCTCCGCCTCCTCCCGGGTGATGGCGTCCCAGACGCCCTCCGGGAGCGGGATCAGGCAGCTCTCGTCTCCCTCCTCCATGCCGGTCGTGACGGGTTCCTTTTCCCCCGCCGCGTACCAGGTCACCTGGGCCCCGCTCCTGCACAGCTGCAGGCCGTACATGATCTCTTTCTTTTCCTGGGCCATAATTCCTCCAAGTGTCAAAGGAGCGTGAACAGATGCTCCGTCACATAATCGAGCTGGCGGTAGTTTTCGATCTGCCGCGCGGTCTCCTCGTCATCCCCGCCGTCATGGGCGCGGATCATCCGGTTGAGCAGGGCGTAGCGGCCCTCCTCCCCGTCTCCGGCGCTGTAGGTGACGCGCCGGCGGTCCGATACCTGCACGACTCTCTCGCCGTCCTTCTCCTCCGCCCAGCACTCCAGCTCATCCCCCTCAAACAGGATGAACTCCCGCACGAAGATTCCCTCAAAGCGGTCCTGCATCACTTCCTGGGTCCACTCTTTGGAAACGCCGGTGAACCGGTAGTGCAGCACCATGGTGTGCGCGGGGTCGGCGGCGTACTCGAGGAAGGTCTTGTCCTCCAGCTGATAGGGAAGCCGCAGCTCCCGCGGGAATTTGGTAAAGAAGGCAAACCGCATGCCCCGGCCGGCAAACTCGGAGAGCAGCATGGCCGCCCGCCGCGTCTGATCCGCGTCCAGGGTATCCTGCTTCGAATAGTACCGGAGAAGGGCAAGGCGGCAGACGTCCTCCGTCTCCTTCTTCTGCTCCAGCATGCTCTCCACGCACTCGAACAGGGCCCCGCTCACCGGCATATCCCGGACAAAATACTCGTAGCACTTCAGGTTCAGGTAGGCCCGGCAGAGCTTTCTCCGTCCCATCTTTTCCCGGTAGGAAAGGAAGATCTGCTCGGTGCCCGCGGAGCCGCTGCCCGTAAAGAGCATCATGGTGAGGATCTTCTCCTCCAGGACCATGGTGTCGAGCTCGAACCTCCTGGCCGTGTGCCACAGCCGCTTCATCTCCTCCACCGGCCCGTCGAAGTACATCAGCAGGTAGGTGAGGATGTTGTTGTCATATTTCCCGAACCGGTAGCACTGCGCGCAGTAGCTGAGCAGCACCCGGTTCTCTTCATATTCCATGCCCAGGACAGTCTGGCTGCAGATGCGCACCAGCGTCATCAGGGGCACCTTCTCGCTGCCGTAGGTCTCGATCAGGCCGAAGGCCTCCTCGTACATGCCCTCCTGGGTCAGCAGGACCAGCAGCGTCTTCTTGTCCGCCCGGACAAAGGTCGGATAATCGATCCCCCGCAGGTAGGAAAACAGATCGTCCCGGCCGGGATCATCCGCGTAAAAGCCCAGCACGCGCCTGCGGAAGTCATTCCGGTATTCCGGGGTGAACAGATCCATCCCGCACGCCCGGATAAAGAAGGGCAGCGTCTCCTTGGTGAGGGGCGCGTCGTCCGCCAGCGACCCGCACATAAAGACGGCAAGACCGGGATGCTCCGGCACGATCTCCAGGCACCAGCGCAGCAGCTTCGGCGTATCCAGCAGCCGCTCCGCCATGTAGAGATCCGTGGAGGCGTACCAGTTTCCGTTCTCGTCCTGCATCAGGATGCGCGCGTCCTCGGTGTAGATCTGCACCTGGGCGTGCCCGTCGGTGAGGGTCGTCACCTGCTCCCCCTCCGTCATGCGGTGGACCACTGCGATGGAACGGATGCTGGGATTGCGGCAGGTCACCTCGAAGGTAAACAGGATCTTCACCAGATGGCTGGCCAGCGCGGGCGTCAGCATGCGGCGGTCGAGGAAGCGCTCGTAGAGCACAGCGAGATTCTCGTCGATCCGCCCCAGCTCCAGCTGCTCCAGCAGGAACTGCTCGATGGCCCCGCGGTAATTGCGGTAGACCTGGGGCACATATTCCCGGTTATCCGAGATATCCCGGTAGATCCTGGCCCGCTTGCGCCAGTCCAGGGTCGTATTGTAGATGAAGTACATGCGGATGACCTGCGGCATCCGCTCGATCCCGCAGTCCTCCATCGCCTCCATATAATATTCGTAAAGTCCCGTGATCTTCAGATCCCGGTTCACGGCCAGGCTGTACCAGCGGAAGCACGAGGGATCTTTCCGGTCCCCGGCGATCAGCTGGGTGCAGATGGCGGTAAGGCAGCTGTCCGTCGGCGAATCGTTCCAGCAGAGGGTGAGGAGCCGGCAGACCAGGCTGTTGTATTTGCGCAGATGCAGAGCCAGCGAGCAGACCTGCTCGGTCAGCTCCGGCGTCATCAGCCGCCTGCGCGCGGCGAAGATCAGGATCTTCTGTTCAAAGCTGCCCAGCCGGTGCAGCAGATAGGGCGCGTCCCTGAAGACCAGGAAGGCCTCCAGATAGAGAATGGGACTCGCGCAGCCGAGGGCGGTCTGGCGCGACACGGCTTCGATGCGGGAGACCATGTCCCGCTCGAGGGATTCGTCCAGCATCAGCAGGACCCATTCCAGGACCCAGCAGTCCGGATTTGCGGCGAGGGTCTGGCGGACCTTCTCCGTCACGCTCCGCACATAGTCGGGATCATTCTGCGACAGCGCGCTCACGAACAGATAGATGCCGTAGCGCGCCGGGGTGTCGATCCGCTGGGGACGCCGCTCGATGTCCTGCAGCATCCTGCGGCCCGCAGTCCGCTTATCCTCCAGGAAAAGAAGGCCTGTCATGAACAGCTCCGCGATCACGTCGCGGCCGCCCGCGTGCCGGTAGCTTTCGATCAGGCTGCGGGTGCGGTCGATCCACACCTGCTGCTCGATTCTGCCGAGACGATAATCCAGATAGACCTCGGTGCACTTGCGCCGCACCATGACCTGTACCCGGGCCGCCTTCGCGCTCTCGCCGGCGGCTCTCTGCGTGACCAGAACCTCGATCTCGAATTTCTGGTAGCAGGTCGTGATGAAGATCCTGCCGTAATTCTTCCCCGCGTGGAGGAAGTTCGTGTCGATGATATAGTCCAGATCGAACTCGCTGCCGACGAACTCGTCAGTGGTGACGATCTTCTTCTCCGGCCGCAGGAAACGGGTATCCGTCTGGATATCCATGCGCAGGAACCCCCAGCCGCTCTTGCGGATGCGGATGGACTCGCGCACGGAGCGGCGCAGGTTGTCAAAGGACACCACCGTCACCGGCACCGTCAGCGCCACCGGATCCTTGCAGTGCGTGCCGATCAGGAATTCCTCCAGGCTCTGGTAGCTGAAGGAGTTCACCTTCAGCGCGCGGTAAAGCACCTCGGCCTCCGTTCCCCAGGAAGCCGCGGTGCGCTCAAATTTTTCACTGACAAAAAGCGGGTAGGCGCTGAGGAAATCGGTCTGCGCCAGCTGGGCGAAGGCCTCCTTCGTCATCGGCTCGCCGCTGCCCTGGTCGTCCTCGTCCGCCTCCAGAATCTGGGCGCGCACGGGAAGGGCGAACTCGCCCACGTCCGTGCAGACGGTCAGGGTACCCTCGCAGACATCCCCCTCCTCCAGGCCGTTGGTGTCGATCTGGTAGTGGATCTCCGCGTTGTTGCTGTTAAACTCGGGCGGGTCAAAGGTGATTCTCGGGTCGGAGGCGTAGAGGAAACCGTGCACGCGGCGGCCGTCGGCCCGCACAGCGCGCAGAGTGCCCCGGAGCACCTCGCCCCTGGCGGCTGCCCTGTCGATCCGGTCCGGCGTCAGTACGACCCCGGGCCTGCTGTATGTAAATTTTCCGTTCAGCAGCTGCTCCAACCGTTTCTTCAAGTCAGTCCCCTCCGGCAGCGGACATCATCCCCGCGGCGCTTTTCCCCCGCCGGGATAAAAGAGGGCTGCGCAGCAACATTTGTGTGCATCCGCAGCCCGCCTCCTACTTTACTTTAATATCTTTTTCAGTTCATCCATGAAGGTGTTGACATCCTTGAACTCCCGGTACACGGAAGCAAACCGGACATAAGCGACGGCATCCAGATCCTTGAGGCCCTGCATGACCTTCTCGCCGATCTCCTTGCTCTCGATCTCCCGTTCTTCCCGGTTAAAGATCTCCGCCTCCAGCGCGTCGACCAGCTGGTTGATCCGCTTGATCGGCACCGGACGTTTATAGCAGGCCCGCATGATGCCGGCTTCCAGCTTTCTGCGGTCGTACTGCTCACGGGTGCGGTCCTTTTTGATCACGATCATGGGAATGGTCTCCACCTTTTCATAGGTGGTGAAGCGTTTTCCGCAGTTATCGCACACACGTCTCCTGCGGATGCTTGTCCCTTCATCTGAAGGTCTCGAATCGACGACTCTTGTCTCGTCGAGGCCGCAATACGGACATTTCATTCCTGTTTTCCTCCCCTGTCCGGTCTCCCTTTAACCCCTCACAGTCCGCGCATTTATCAGGGAAAGCGCAGTCTGTGCCTTTATCAGTATAACGAACAAGGCCGCCTGTGTCAATCCAAATCGCCTGTCCGGCCAAGCCGCAGCGCCTGCAGGATGCGGGCCAGCTCGCCGTCAGCCTGGTCAAACAGATAGACCTTTCCGCCCGGATTCTCCTTCAGGTATTCCCGGCGGATCTCCTCACAGGTGTCCTCGATCTCCTTGAGCAGCTGCCCGGCCGAAAGGCGCCTGGCCCCGCTGCCCCAGATGATCATCTGCTCCGTGCGGTCCGAGGTGGCCACGGTCACGTCCGCTTTCCGGCCGATCCGGTGGACCGTCTTTTCAATATAGGAATCCGCGGTCTCGGCCTCCGCCGTATAGACCACGTAGATCCCGCTCTTCTGTGCGATATGCTCCTGCCCGCCCTCCACGCGGTAGGCGTCAAAGACCAGGATGAGGGTCATGCGCCGGTAGCCGCGGTAGTTGGAGAGGATCTCGGAAAGCCTCTCCCTGGCCGCCGAAAGATCGATCGCGGCAAGCTCCCGCAGCTCGTCCCAGGAGAAGATGATGTTGTAGCCGTCCACCAGGAGGAACTCCTCCACCGGCGGCTCTTCCCGCCGGGAGCCGGATGAAGCTGCCGTCTCCCCGAAGGTCCTCGTGCGGGGCGAACGCTCCCAGCCTTCCCTCCGCCTCTCCTGCCTGCCGTAGGTGCGGACAAAGATCTCCTCGAGCTCCTTTTCCCCGGCAAGACTCGCGGCGTATCCGCCGCCGGCACCTCCCGTCTGTTCCCGGGGCTGCGCAGTGCCGGGATCGGACGCGGCAAGGCGTCCGTCTTCTTCCGTGTGCATGTGGGCTTCGACCTCGTCCCAGGGGACATAGTAGCCCGCGCCGTGGGCGCAGAAGACCGATCCGCAGGGATTTCTCACGTCGGCGTCCGGGTCATAGCCTGAGGCCTCGATCACGCTCTGCGCGTCCTGGCAGGGCGCGTAGCCGCCGGGCAGGCACAGCAGGTGCCCCTCGCCCTTGGTGTAGGCCGTGACCTCCTTCTGGTAATTGCGCATCTTCGCGACCGGCGCCGTGCCCGTCAGCACGGCAAGGCTGCCCTCCGTCTCCGGTCCCTGCACGGTGCCTCCCATGTTCCGGACGTCCGTCATGGCGCGGCCCACCGAAGCGGCCGGCACCTCCAGACGGTACTCATAGACCGGTTCGAGCAGGATGCTCTCGGCGCGGCGAAGGCCCTGCCGCACGGCCCGGCGGGCCGCCTGGGCGAAATCGCCGCCCTCCGTGTGCTTGAGATGCGCTCTCCCGCCGGTCAGCGTGATCTTCATATCCGTCACCGGCGAGCCGGTCAGTACGCCCCGGTGCTGCCTGCTCTGCAGGGCGGACAGGATGAGCCGCTGCCAGTTTCTCGCGAGGACGTCCGTGCTGACCGCGGAGGCAAAGGTAAGGCCGCTCCCCCTCGGCGCAGGCTCCAGGCGAAGGCGGACCTCCGCGTAGTGCCGCAGCGGTTCAAAATGCCCGGCTCCCTCCGCCGGCTCTGCGATCGTCTCCCGGTAGACCACCTTCGGATCTCCGAAAACAGCCTCCACGCCGAAGCGGTCATGGATGAGCCGCTGCAGGATCTGGATCTGCACCTCGCCCATCACCTGGGCCTGCAGGTCCTTCGTCTCCGTATCCCAGTCCAGGTTAAGCTCCGGGATCTCCTCCTCCAGGGCCCGCAGGGAAGGCAGGAGCCGGTGCACGTCCTCCCCGCCCGCAAAGCTCATCCGATAGGAAAGGACAGGTTCCAGGACAGGCCGGGTATCGCCGGACAGGGCGCCAAGCCCCTGCCCGCAGAAGGTCCGGGTAAGCCCGGTCACCGCGCACACGCAGCCCGCCTCGGCCGTCTGCACCGGGACAAAGTTTTTCCCGTCGTATATCCGGATCTGGTCGACCTTCTCGGTCCAGGTCTCCTGCTCGCTCTCCTCCTCGTCCCCGCCGGTGCGGGAGGCCGCGGTGCCGGTCACGGTCTGGCGGGCCGCCAGCTCTCCGCCCGTGATCTTGAGCCAGGTGAGCCTCGTCCCCTGGGCGTCCCGAGAGATCTTGTAGACCCGGGCGCCGAAGTCTTCCGGGTAGTCCGGCGTCCGCAGCAGGCGGGCAAGCCCGGAGAGGAATTCCTCCACCCCCGTCATCTTCAGCGCGGAGCCGTAGAAGCAGGGAAACAGCCGGCGCCGCCGGACAAGGCCCGCGATCTGTTCGTCCTCAATGGTCCCGCTCTCCAGGTAGGACTCCAGGAGGGCCTCATCGCAGACCGCCGTCTCCTCGCAGAAGGCCCCGGTGCGCGCGTCATATTCCGTAAAATCCACCAGGGATCCGCTCAGCGACCCGGCAAGGGCAGCGCTTACAGCATCCTTGTCGGCGAGGGGCTGGTCCATCTTGTTCACGAACACGAAGGTGGGGATGTGATAGCGCTCCAGCAGCCGCCACAGGGTGCGCACGTGGCCCCCCGCCCCGTCCGCCGCGCTGATCACCAGCACCGCGTAGTCGAGGATCTGCAGGGCGCGCTCCATCTCGGCGGAGAAATCCTCATGCCCCGGCGTGTCCAGCAGCGTCACGTCGAAGGGGCCGATCTTCAGCTGCGCCTGCTTGGAGAAGATCGTGATTCCCCTCTCCCTCTCCATCTGGAAATGATCCAGAAAGGCGTCGCCGTGGTCGACGCGTCCCGCCCTGCGGATGCTGCCGGTCAGGTAGAGCATGGCCTCCGCCAGCGTCGTTTTGCCCGCATCCACATGGGCAAGGATACCGATATTGAGTCTGTTCGTGCGCATCTGACCACCTTCCCCGGGCGCCCCGGCGCCGCGGATAATTCTCCGGGAATGCCAGCATGCCCCTGCCGCAGGGGCAGGGGCATGGACATGGTTAACATACTGCAATCTGTTTTAAAGCTTGGAATACCCGTAGGCGTTGACGATGGCGTCGATCCTGATGTCTCTCTTGCAGAGCGGGCACTCGGTAAAGTCGTAGGTGCGGTAGCCGGCCAGATCCTCCTCACTGAAGAGGGAATGGATGGGATATCCGCCGATCTCCTTCTGTGCGGAGAAGATCGCAGCGATGCCTTCCATCATGCCGCCATAGTAATTGACGCATTCGATCGCTCTCTCCACGGTATGGCCCGTGGTAGCCGTGGCCACCAGGAGCAGGCAGTGGCGGTCGCGCACCATGTTCTGCAGGTTGTCGCGGAAAAGCAGCTGGCCGCCCTGGTTTACCTCAGGCGACACGATATACATGCTCTTGTGCTGGTTCAGGGACAGGACGCCCGCTTTTGTGAGGTCCTCGGCCAGATAGGCCGCGATCACCTCGCACCCATCCATCGTAATGATCGTGTCGATGTAATGGGTCGCCGCAAATCTGGAGGCGAGCACCTCCGCGGCGGCGTGGGCTTCGCTCTGCCTGGATTTCATGATGGTCATGTCCACATAATAATTGATGTGGGAATGATTGGTGGCAAAATGTCCCGGTATCACGCGGATACTGGCGTCGGGGTTTTCCCTTGACGGGATCTTGACGATCTGTTTCACTTTTCGACACCTCCTTGCACTGCTTGCATTCTGCTTTTACCTTCTCCATCACAGCGGAACGGTCTTAAACGGCCGCTCCGGTGTAAGTCTGTTTAACGATGATCTTGGCCGGGCACTTCTCCGCGCACTTGCCGCATCCGGTGCAGAGCGAGTAATCGATGTGGGCGATGTTGTTCTCGACCTTGATCGCGCCGTTTTCGCACTGCTTCACGCAGAGTCCGCAGCCGCGGCATCCTGCGTCGCACTGGGTCTTCAGCACGATGAATTTCTCCCGGTTGCTGCACTGCACCGTGTAGGCCGACCGCATCGGAATCAGCTCGATCAGGTGCTGCGGGCAGGCCGCCGCGCACCGGCCGCAGGCCACGCACTTCTTCCGGTCTACCTTCGCGATGCCGTCCACGATATGAATGGCGTCAAACTGGCAGGCCTCCACGCAGCTGCCGTAGCCGAAGCATCCCTGGGCGCAGAGCTTTCCGCTGACGCCGAGGGCAGCCGCCGCATTGCAGCTGTCGATGCCGACCAGGTTGCCCCTGGTCTTTGCCTTGCCGCAGGTTCCCGCGCACTTGACAAATGCGACCTTCTGCTCCTCCATCGAGGCGTCGCCGCCGACGATCGCGGAGATCTTCTCCGCCACCGGCTTGCCGCCGACCGGACAGATGCCCGCGTGGGCCTCGCCGGAAGCGATGGCCGCCGCCGCGGCGTCACAGCCCGCGTAGCCGCAGCCGCCGCAGTTGTTGCCGGGCAGGCATGCCCGGACTGCCACTTCTCTCTCATCCACCTCGACTGCAAATCTGCTGCCTGCGAAAACCAGCATGATGCCGATCACCAGGCCGATCAGGGCGAGGAGCGCTGCCGTAATCAGGATCAGTTTCATCTGTTCTCCTCCTTTTCCGGTCTCAGCCGATGCTGCCGAAGCCGAAGAACGCCATTCCCATCAGGCAGGCGCAGAAAAGCACGATCGGGGCGCCGCGCAGCGGTTCGGGGATATCGTTCTCCGAGATGTGTTCACGGATGCTGGCCAGCAGCGTGATGGCGATCGTATAGCCCAGGGCTGTGCCGAAGCCGGAAGCCACGCTCTGGAAGAAATTGAAGCCGTCCGTTACGTTGTTGAGGGCCACGCCGAGCACGGCACAGTTCGTCGTGATCAGCGGAAGGTAGATGCCCAGCGCCGTGTACAGGCCGGGCGAGGTCTTTTTCAGGAACATCTCGACCACCTGCACGAGGGCAGCGATCACGAGAATGAACACGATGGTCTGCAGATAGCCGAGGCCCAGCGGATCCAGCACGAAATCATAGAGCAGGCTGGCCACGGCGGAGGCGATGGTCATGACGAAGATGACCGCGCCGCCGAGGCTGAGCGAGGTTTTGATCTTGTTGGAAACGCCGAGGAACGAGCAGATGCCGAGGAACTGGCTGAGCACGACGTTGTTCACGAAGGCCGCCGTCATGATGATAATGATCAGGTTCAGCATGCCGTTTCATCCTCCTTTCCGTCTTCGCCGCAGGCGCCGCAGGCTGCGCATCCGCCGCCCTCCACCATGTCGTTCGCCTTCGTCCGGATGGACAGGGCGTTCATCGCCAGGGCGATGAGGCCGAGGATCAGGAAAGCGCCCGGTGCGCGCACGAGCATATCGATCGGCTTATAGAAGGAAGGCATCACCTGCACGCCGCAGACGGTGCCGGCGCCGAGCAGCTCGCGGAAGAAGCTGATGGCCGTCAGGCTGATCGTAAAGCCGAGCCCCATGCCCAGCCCGTCGAACAGGGACGGGACGGGCGGATTTTTGGAAGCGTACGCCTCCGCGCGCCCGAGGATGATGCAGTTGACGACGATCAGCGGGATAAACACGCCCAGCGAATTGTACAGGCTGAGCAGATACGCCTTCATGAGAAGCTCCGTCACCGTAACGAAGGACGCCACGATGACGATGTAGGAAGGCAGTCTCACCTCATCCGGGATGACCTTGCGCAGCAGGGAGATGACCAGGTTCGAGACGATCAGCACTGCCGTGGTGGACAGGCCCATGCCGATGCCGTTGATCACCGAGGTGGTCACGGCCAGCGTCGGGCACATGCCGAGCATCATGACGAAGGTGGGATTCTCTTTGATGATTCCGTTATAGATACGTTCCATACTCTGACTCATGATCTTCCCTCCTTCCTACTGTGCAATCACGGTCTGATAGAAACTGATGGCCGCGTTCACCGCGTTCACCACTGCGCCGGAGGTCGTGGACGCGCCGGAGATCGAGTCGATCTCGTCTTCCGCCACGGAGCCGCCGCGCTTGTTTAACGTAAAGGAACTGGTATTGACGCCGGCGAACTGGCTCTTGAAGGAGTCCTCGTCGACGCGCATGCCCATGCCCGCGGTCTCGTTGAGGGTCGTAAAGGCGATGCCCTCCACGGTGCCGTCAGGCAGGAAGCCTACGGTCAGCGTGATCTCGCCATCAAAGCCTTCCATGCTGGTGGCGCTGATCGCCCAGCCGGCTTCCGCCCCGCCCGCGTCTGTTCCGCGGACAGCCTCATTGATGTAGCACTTGCCGAAGGCCCCGTCTCCGTATACGGTGCCCTGCAGGTCTTCGATCTGCGAAGTGACCGCGTCGTCATAGGCAAACTCCGCGGCGTCCGGAAGGACGGTCTGGAAGGCCGCCAGGTTGGCCGCCATCTGGTTGGCCGCGATCTGGTCCTTCGTCAGTTCATTGACGCCCGCCAGGGCGACGGCGGAGATCAGGCAGATGACCATCAGCACAAAGGCCGGTCTGACATTCATCTTTTTCATCGCTTACCTGCCTCCTTTCTTCCTGCCGATCCCGAAGGGAGTCCCCAGGATGTACCGGTCGATCAGCGGCACCAGGATGTTGCCGATCACGATCGCGTAGGAGGTGCCGTCCGTCATGTTGCTGTAGAAGCGGAAGATCGCGCCGAGGAAGCCGATAAAGATTCCGTAGACGATCTGCCCCTTCGCGGTGACGGGACAGGTGACCGGGTCGTTCGCCATAAAGAACGCGCCCAGCACGATGCCGCCGCCGACAAATTCCGTGATCAGGAACTGCGGATCAAAGCCGTGTCCGCCCAGGATGCCGCAGAACACCAGGAAGGAAACGCAGATGGAAAGCGGCACTTCAAGGGTGATGGTGCCGGTGACCAGCAGGTAGATGCCGCCGATCAGCAGCGCCGCGATGCTGACGCCGATGTGCCCGCTCACGAAGCCGAGGAACATCTTCAGCGTGCTGACGTGCTCTCCCGCGTTGAACGCGGCGAGGGGCGTCGCCGAGGAAACGCCGTCAACGGCGTAGTCGGTCATGGCGGTGCCGAAGGAGATCAGCAGAAAAATACGTCCCGCCAGGGCCGGGTTCACGAAGTTCTGTCCGAGTCCGCCGAAGAAGCATTTCACGACCATGATGGAGAACAGGCTCCCCAGGAAGGGAATGTAGAGCGGTACGGAGGGCGGCAGCATGAGGGCCAGGATAAGGCCCGTGACCATCGCCGAACAGTCGCGCAGGGAATTCGGCCTGTGGGTGACATAGCAGAACGCCCACTCCGTCAGCATGGCGGAAATGACGCTCATCAGGATGACCAGCAGCGTGTGGAAGCCGAACCGGTAGACGCCGAAGAAGGTGGCCGGCAGCAGCGCGCAGACCACGTTGAACATCTCGTGGCTCGTCGAATGGCTGGTTCTGACATGCGGAGAGGAAGACAGATTTCTAAGCGGTCCCATTACTTCTTCTCCTCCTTTCCGTCGGCAGCCTTCGCCTTGGCGGCGGCAGCCTCTTTTTCAGCCTGCAGGGCTTTGCTCCAGGCCATCGCCAGCGGCTTGGCCTCCTTGAAGGTAAGGGTCAGCGGACGCTTTGCCGGGCAGGTATAGGTGCAGCAGCCGCAGGAAATGCAGTCCAGACCATGCAGCCGGATGTACCGGTCATAATCCTTGCGCTGCGCGGCTTCCGCCATTGCCTGCGGAATAAGGCCGAGGGGACATACCCTCGTGCATCTTCCGCAGTGGATGCAGTTCGTCTGCATGGCCTCGGCCTCTTCGACCGGGTCCTCCATCATCAGGGTAAGGGCGTTGCTGGTCTTCACGATGGGAACGTCCAGGGTGGAAAGCGCGGTGCCCATCATGGGGCCGCCCATGATGATCTTCTTCGCGTCTTCGCTGACGCCGCCGGCGCCCTCTTCCAGCAGCTCCTTCACGGTGGTCCCGAGCCGGACCATGAAGTTGCCCTCGTTGCCCGCCGGTTCGCCGGTCACGGTCACGCCGCGCTCGATCAGCGGGGTATTCTCACACACCGCGCGGTAGATGGCCGCGATGGTCGACACATTGTCCACGACGCAGCCCAGGGCCGCCGGCAGTTCGCCGGAACCCATATAGCCGCCGGTCACGGCGTGCACGAGATTGCGCTCACCGCCCTGGGGGTACTTGACCTTCAGGGTGAGCATGCTCAGCCGGCTGTCGCCGGAGGCAGCCTTCTGCAGCGCGGCGATCGCCTCGGGTTTGTTCTTCTCCACGGCGATCACGCCGGAGGCGTTCGGAAACAGCTTCAGGACGATCTTCATGCCCTCCACGATCTGTTCCGGGTATTCCCGCATCAGCCTGTCGTCGCAGGTGATTCCGGGCTCGCACTCCGCGCCGTTGGCGATAAAGTACTTAATGTCCTCCGGATTCTTCGGGGCCAGCTTGACGTGGGTCGGGAAACCCGCTCCGCCCATGCCGACGATTCCCGCTTCCTGGATCTTCGCAAGAATCTGCTCCTTGCTGAGCGTCTGCCAGTCCGTCTTTTCGCCCATGCCGGGCACCGGGGTGAAGGCACCGTCATTGTCGATGACGATGCAGTCCGCCATCGTGCCCGCGCCGACCGGGCGCCGCTCAATGGCCTTGACCTTGCCGGAGCAGGAGCTGTAGATGTTTGCCGAAACGAAGCCGTCCGCCTTCGCGATCAGCTGGCCGGCCAGCACCTCGTCCCCGCGCTTGACCACGGGCACCGCAGGCTTGCCGATGTGCTGCCCGAGCGGAAAGACCAGGTCTTCCTTCGGCAGGAACGGGCGCAGCGGTTTTTCCCTGGTCGGCTCTTTGTTTTCCCGGGGATGCACGCCGCCTCTGAATGAATAGATCCGCATATGCTTTCCTCTTCCCTTCTCTAGGTTATTTACTGATCCGCCTCAGCCTGCGCGATGCACGCGTCCAGGCAGGCCCTCGCAGCGTCCGTCGTCACTGTGGCGCCGGCCACGCCGTCAATATCACTGCTCTGCGCGGCGATCAGCTGCTCAACGATCTGTTCCGCCGCGGCTCCGCCGATCTCGGGCGTCTCGTTGGAAACATCCAGGCTGATGTCCGTAAGCTCGCCGCCGTTGAAGGTCGCCGTCATCGTGACCTCTCCGATTCCGGCTGCCGAAGCGGTGTAGACCCGTTCATTGCCGGTCATGGCGTTCTCGATGCCCGCAAGCCCGGCGACAATGGCCGCGCTGACTGCGCAGGCACAGATTCCTTTCACGAGGAATCCACGCACCTCATTCATATCTGGTTAACCTCCTTCACGTAAAAAAACCTCGAGCTGCAGGAGCAGAGCCTGGCGGCCCGGGGAGAACCTTTTATATATGAAATATTATCAAGCAATTTGCATGGAATGTCAAGCTTATGCTATACTACATTCAGTGCCGCCGGCGCCCCCAAAAAACCAGATAGCGGGACATTCCGGGCGGCTGTTTTCCGGAAAGGAGAATTCTATGCGAAGACTGTCTGCCGCTGCCGCGGCTGTTTTCCTGGCGCTCTCTGCGGTCCCCTGCACCGCCCCTGCCGCGCCGGCGGATAAAGAGAGCACCCGCTATATGTCCAGCATGGACACCCTGATCACGATCACCGCCTGGGGCGAAGGCGCCGAAAAGGCGCTGGACGCGGCCGAGGCCGAGATCATCCGCCTCAACGACCTGCTCAGCATCGGTCTTGAGGACAGCGAGATCTCCCGGCTGAACGCTGCCGGGGAAGCCGTCCTGTCCGCCGATTCGCGGGCGCTGGTGGAGGAATCCCTCGCCCTCTATGAGAGCACGGAGGGGGCCTTCGACATCACCGTCTATCCCCTCATGGAGCTCTGGGGCTTTACCTCCGGCGATTACCGGGTCCCCTCCGATGAAGAGATCGCCGAAGTCCTCGAGACCGTGGACGCCGGGCGCCTCACCTTCGATTCCGAAACCGGCACCCTCGCCATGGATGAAGGCCAGACGGTGGATCTGGGCGGCATCGCGAAGGGCTACGCCTCCGCCCGCATCATGGACATCTTCCGCGAGAACGGCCTGACCAGCGGTCTGGTCTCCCTCGGCGGAAACGTGCAGTGCCTGGGCAGCAAACCGGACGGGAGCCCCTACCGGCTGGGCATCCGGGATCCCTTCGGCGGGGACGGCCTTGCCCTGATCATCACCGCCGAGGACTGCGCCGTCATCACTTCCGGCGGCTATGAGCGCTTCTTTGTGGATGAAGAAAGCGGGCACACCTACCAGCACATCATGGACCCGAAGACGGGCCGGCCGGCCGAGAGCGACCTGGCCTCCGTCTCCATCGTCACCAAAAACGGCATGCTCGGCGACGGGCTCTCCACCTCCCTCTACATCATGGGGCTGGAAAAAAGCATCGAGTACTGGCGCGCCCACGCGGACGAGTTCGATTTTATCCTGATCGGGACCGACGGGAAGATCTACATTTCCGACGGACTCTCCGGCCGGATCGCCTCGGACACCAAAGTGCAGGTAATTGTCCGATGAGCCGCGTTGCGCATTGATTCGCGTTTTCGCGCGTGTTATAGTTGAACCATGCAAAATGTTCTGCCGGCTGGCGCCGGCATGGGCAATAGAAAGAAAAAGGAAGCACAAGGAGGACATAGGAATGGCCAAAAAGGAAATGACCACAAAAGATTTCCTGAAGGGAGTAGGTCTTGGCGTGGCGGCGCTCGCCATCGTTTTCGCCCTGGAGGGCGGCGACCAGTACCTGCAGAATAAGAAAGCCGCTGCCGAGCAGGTGGCAGCCGCCGAGGCTGCTGCTGCGGCCGCAAAGGCGATGGGGGCCTCCGGCTCCTATACGGCCGGCACATACACGGCAAGCGCAAAGGGCATGGAGAGCGATGTCACCGTCACCATGACCTTCGATGAGACCAATATCACCAATGTAGAAGTTGACTCTTCCGGCGAGACGCCGGATATCGGCGCGGCTGCCGCCGACGACCTCGCTTCCGCCATCCTGACGGCGCAGAGCGACAAGTTCGACGGCGTATCCGGCGCGACCGTCACCTCGGACGCTGCCCGTGCCGCCGCTGCCGCATGTATCGCCCAGGCCTCCGGCGAGGAAGTCCCCGCCGCGGAAACCGAAGCCGCTCCGGCCGAGGAAGCCGCCACGGAAGCGGTCGCCCCGGCTGCCGAAGCTGCCGGCGAAGAAGCTGCGACGGAAGCTGCCGCACCGGCCGCTGTCTCTGCAGGCGCCGCCTACGTGCCCGGCACCTACACCGCCACCGCAAAGGGTCTGGAGAGCGACGTTACCGCTACCCTGACCTTCGACGAGACCTCCATCACGGACGTCGTCTTCGATGTCTCCGGCGAGACCCAGGGCATCGGCACCGAGACCGGCGAGCCGCTGGCCGCCGCCATCCTGGAAGCCCAGAGCGCTGAGGTGGACGTCGTTGCCGGCGCCTCCATCACCTCCGGCGCTGCCCTCGAGGCTGCCGCCGACTGCATCGCCCAGGCCTCCGGCTCCGCTGCCGGCGAGGCTGTGGAAGCGGCCACCGAGGCCGTCGAAGCGGTCGCGGAAGCTGCAGAAGCAGTTACGGAAGCTGCCGAAGAAGTCCTGATCAGCGAGACCGAGATCATGGAAGTCGCGGAAGATCCCGTCGGCGCCGCTGCCTATGTGCCCGGCACCTACACTGCCGCTGCCAAGGGTCTGGAGAGCGACGTCACCGCTACCCTGACCTTCGACGAAAGCTCCATCACCGATGTCGTCTTCGATGTCTCCGGCGAGACCAAGGGCATCGGCACCGAGACCGGCGAACCGCTGGCCGCCGCCATCCTGGATGCCCAGAGCGCTGAGGTGGACGTCATTGCCGGCGCCTCCATCACCTCCGGCGCCGCCCTCGAGGCTGCCGCCGACTGCATCGCCCAGGCCTCCGGCTCCGCTGCCGGCGAAGCTGTAGAAGCTGCCACCGAAGCGATCGAGGCTGCCCAAGCCGTTGAAGCTGCGACCGAGGCTGTCGAGGCCGTTGAAGCGGCCACTGAGGCTGTCGAAGCTGTTGAAGCGGCCACCGAGGCTGCTGCCGGCGCGCTCTACGTGCCCGGCACCTACACGGCCACCGCAAAGGGTCTGGAAAGCGATGTCACCGCTACCCTGACCTTTGATGAAAGCGCCATCACCGATGTCTCCTTCGATGTATCCGGCGAGACCAAGGGCATCGGCACCGAGACCGGCGAGCCGCTGGCCGCCGCCATCCTGGAAGCCCAGAACGCTGAGGTAGACGTCATTGCCGGCGCCTCCATCACCTCCGGCGCTGCCCTCGAGGCTGCCGCCGACTGCATCGCCCAGGCCCTGACCGCCGGCGAAGATGCCGGTGAGGAAGCTGTAACGGAAGCCGCTGCTGCAGGCGCTGCGGGCTATACGCCGGGCACCTACACTGCCACCGCAAAGGGTCTGGAGAGCGACGTCACCGCCACCCTGACCTTCGACGAGACCTCCATCACCGATGTCTCCTTCGACGTCTCCGGCGAGACCAAGGGCATCGGCACGGAAACGGGCGAGCCCCTGGCCGCCGCCATCCTGGATGCCCAGAGCGCCCAGGTGGACGTCATTGCAGGCGCTTCCATCACCTCCGGCGCCGCCCTTGAGGCTGCTGCAGACTGCATCGCCCAGGCCGCGAAGTAAGACGCGCCTCCGGTGTCCAACCTGCACAAAGGCTTTTTCGGTTTTTCGTTCACGCGGGACATTGTTTCCTCTTCCCGCTGCGCGTATACTAAAGCCAGTTGAAAAAGGCGCATGCCGCGCCGCCACCAGGGAGGGTTAAAAATGGCAAGTTTATCTCTGAAGCACATCGAAAAAGTGTATTCCAACGGTTTCCACGCGGTTAAGGATTTCAACCTTGAGATCGCCGACAAGGAATTCATCATCTTCGTCGGTCCGTCCGGCTGCGGTAAGTCCACCACGCTGCGTATGATCGCCGGCCTTGAAGATATCTCCGGCGGCGAGCTGATCATCGACGGCAAGCTGGTCAACGATGTTGAGCCCAAGGACCGCGATATCGCGATGGTTTTCCAGAACTACGCTCTGTATCCGCATATGACGGTTTATGATAACATGGCGTTCTCCCTTAAGCTCCGCAAGGTGCCGAAGGACGAGATCGACCGCAAGGTCCGCGAAGCAGCCCGCATCCTGAACCTGGACGGCCTGCTTGACCGTAAGCCGAAGGCTCTTTCCGGCGGCCAGAGACAGCGTGTTGCCATGGGCCGTGCTATCGTCCGTAACCCGAAGGTCTTCCTCATGGATGAGCCGCTGTCCAACCTGGATGCGAAGCTGAGAGTCCAGATGCGTCTGGAGATCTCCAAGCTGCATCAGAGCCTGGGCACCACGTTCATCTATGTTACCCATGACCAGACCGAGGCTATGACGCTTGGTACCCGTATCGTCGTCATGAAGGACGGCGTCGTGCAGCAGGTCGGTTCCCCGGATGAGCTGTATTCCCGTCCCTGCAACCTCTTCGTTGCAGGCTTCATCGGATCTCCGCAGATGAACTTCCTTGAAGCCGAGATCCTTGAACAGGGCGGCAAGGTCTGCGCCAAGGTCGGCGATGCCATGCTCAACGTTCCGGCTGCAAAGGCCAGCGCACTCAAGGCCGGCGGCTATGTAGGCAAGAAGGTCACCCTTGGTATCCGTCCGGAGAACCTGAGCAACCTTCCGGCTGATGTCGCTGCTTCCTCTGATGTTATCTCCGCTGACATCCGTGTCGTGGAGCCGCTCGGCGCAGAAGTCTTCCTGTACTTCGATTATGCCGGCACCGCTATGACGGCCCGCGTCGATCCGAGCAGCACCTCCAAGGTCAACGATACCGTTAAGTTCGCACTGAACATGGAGAAGGCTCACTTCTTCGACAAGGACAGCGAGGTCACGATCACCAACTGATCCGAAGTCCATCACTGATGAGCATTTCGTCCCGCCGGTCCGCCGCCCATGCGGCGGACCGGCGGGAATACTTTTTTAAGGGAGCACTGCGATGAACGCTTCAAAAAAACTAGACAGCGCGTTGGCGGAGCTCGGACGGCTGACCGGCCTCTCCGTCTCTCCCACGGCCCAGGTCCGTTCTCCGGAGGAAGAGGAAGCCCTTCTCGCCGGGGTGCGCATGCTTACCCAGACCTGGCGCGCTTCCCATGACCGTGCCCGTTTCTGGCAGGATCTGCTTGACGGGACCTTAACGGATGAGGCCCGGATCCTTTCGCTGGCCATGGCCCATCACATCGCGGCGGACCGCGAGCGGCTGGTCCTGCTCTGCGACTGCCCGCCGGGCGCTGCGGAAACCGTCGCTCCCATCCTGCAGGGACTGTTTCCCTCCTCTTCCTCCGCCGACACGGTGATGATGAAGGAGGGCCGGTTTGCCGTCGTGTACGCCCCGTCCCGTCCCGGGGAGGAGATCTTCTCCTTCCTGCACAGCACCTTCGATACCCTCAGCGCCGAGGCCATGGTGCCCGTGCGCGTCTCCTGCAGCGGTCCCGCGCCCCTCGGGCAGCTTGCCGGAACATGGCAGGAGTGCATTCTCGCCATGGAGATCGGCACCCTCTTTATGCCCGGCGAGAACGTCTATCCCTTCCGGGGCCTGGGGATCGGAAAGCTGATCTGGCGCACTCCGCCGGAGGCGTCCAGGGAGTTTATCGAGGAGAACCTTCTGCCCTTTGACCCCGAAGAGCTTACCGATGAGCTCATCGAGACCGCCCAGTGCTTTTTCAGCTGCGACCTGGTCATCACGGCGGCCGCCAGGCAGATGCATATGCATCGGAACACGCTCCTCTACCGGCTGGAACAGATCCGCAGGATCACCGGTCTTGACATCCGCCGCTTTGACGAGGCGGCAAAGCTCTCCCTCGCAATTAATATTCTGCAGTATCTGCAGTACAGAAAAAAGGATCCATCCTGAAGGACAGATCCTTTTTTCATTCAGTTCAGTTCTTTTCGCTCAGCCGAAAAACTCCGGGTTTTCCTTCTCGAATTTGTTCAGGCTCTCGATGATCTCCGCTTTCTCTTCTTCACTGAAGATCGACATCGTCTCCCCGATCATCTTCACATGCCCGATGATCACGCGGGTGATCAGTTCCTCCCCCGCCTCCGACAGGGTGATCTTATAGCTTCTCCTGTCTTTCGGATTCTTCTCTCTGCGGATGTAACCGTCGCGCTCCATATTGTGGATGACGACCGTCATATTGCCTGGCGTGGCGTACACTGCATCGATCAGCTGCTGTACGCTCATCGATCCTCTGTGATGAAGGACTTCCATCACGCAGTACTGCATGGATGTCAGATTATAGTCGCGCAGGAAACGGTTCTCCCTGCCCTTGACTATTCTCTCTGCTTTGCGGAACATAAGAGCCAGTTTGATCGAGCTGCTGTTGTCTTTTACGATGTGCTGTTCATTTTCGTTCATACACCTGCTCCTTTGGTTTTAATAACAAGGACCCCCCTCCGTCGAAACGGAATACTCTATCTTTCTATCCTCACAGCGCAATCTTGTGCTCTGCCAGCCATGCACTGGCAAGCCACGCGCCGACTGCGCAAAGGGATTCAAAGATCATGCGCGGAATCTGTTCCGCAAGAAGAAACTGCAGTTCTTTCCCGCTGTAGATGTCAGAACCGGGCAGCTTCGTGCTGATCCAGGACATCACGCCGGTCAGGACAAGGAAAAGGATGACGCTGATCACCGTCCTCCCCTTGTTCCGGTGCAGCAGGGTCGCGCTGAGCGAGACGGCCAGAATGGCAAAGGAAGCCGTCACGACACAGGAGATCAGGATCTCAATGATCACGTAGGCCGTATAGGAAACCAGTCCGGACACGGAAAGATTCAGGCTCTGCAGCACGTAATCCAGCAGGGAGGACATCGTATCCAGCGCGAACTTTCTGCGGATGGGCTCGTAATTGGCCATCTGCAGCAGGCCGGCCCCGGCGCCGATAATGGAGGCGCCCGACAGCGCGGTCAGAACCTTGGCCCCGATGATGCGGTAGGCGGAATTCGGCGTCATGAAAACAAGATATCCGCTCTTGCTGCCCAGCTCCCTGGCAAAATTCACCGGCTGCGCGAAAAGCATGTAGAGCACTGCGGCAAAGGCCGCAGCGAAAATAAGGGCAAAGGCGATCACGATCAGTTCTTCGCGGTTCATGGCGAAACCGATGCCCAGCATAGCCTCAAGGATAAGGAAGCTCAGCAGGATGATTCCAAGGGCAAAGCCGATCTTGCGATACTCATGTTTGATCAGTTTAAGCATTATTTATCCTCCCCGGCATCTTCCATGTGCCCGGCAAAAATATCCCGGTACAGATCAGACAGGCTCTTTCCGTCCTGTTCAAGTTCCTGCACGCTTCCGGAAAGGACATTTTTCCCTTTGCGAATATACACTGCATGATCGGCGAGTTTTTCCAGCTCGTCGACGAGATGGCTGGACATCAGGATGGTCTGGGACGCATCCGTCTGGTCCGCGATCAGGTCCATCACCTGATCTCTCGCGATCAGGTCGATGCCGTTGAGCGGCTCGTCCAGCATCAGGACGGCGGCGCCGCGGGAAAGGGTCGCCGCGATCTTCAGCTTGGCCATCATACCGGAGGAGAGTTCCTTCGCCTTCGCCTTCGGGTCAAGGTCCATCCGCCTGATGGTCAGCATGTATTTCTCCATGTTGAAGTCCTTGAAGAAATCGGCGTAATACCTGCCGAAGGACTCACAGGTCATATAGTTGAAATAAAACGGTTCGGTGGGCATATAGGCGATCTTCGCCTTTGCGCGCCAGGTCAGGGGCTCTCCGTCCAGGAGAATTCTCCCGCCGTCCGGCATGGTCAGGCCGGCGATCATTTTCATCATGGTGGATTTTCCGCTGCCGTTCGGGCCGAGCAGGGCGTAGCGCCCTCCGGTCTCGAAGGTAATGCTCAGATCATCCAGTGCCGTGACCTGACTGTACTTCTTGGTCAGATGTTCACATGTCACCATTTCTTTTTCCTCCCCCCGGTCTGCTCCCGGGGAAATCTAATAAGTATTATATAACAGAAACCGGCTGATAGCAACCGCTGATGTGCCGCGGCCGTCCGGCGGATGCCGTCCCCGCTGAAGATCGTCAGGTTGTCAGAATGTCATGTTTCGGATCAGACGAAGCGCTGCCGGCGGATGCGGCTGACGAGCTCGCGGTTGTCCTTGGTGCGCACGAACATGTTCAGGATATTCTCCACCGCTTCCTCGCCCTTGAGGCCGTTGAGGGCCTTGCGCATGATATAGACCGCCTCCAGCTCGTCCTTGTCCAGGAGCAGGTCTTCTCTGCGGGTCCCGGACTTCTGGATATCGATGGCCGGGAAAACGCGCCGCTCGGAGAGCTTCCGGTCAAGGACAAGCTCCATATTGCCCGTCCCCTTGAACTCTTCGTAGACCACGTCGTCCATCTTGCTGCCGGTGTCCACCAGCGCAGTGGCCAGGACCGTCAGGCTGCCGCCCTCGCGCATGTTGCGCGCCGCGCCGAAAAACCGCTTGGGCATATAGAGGGCCGCCGGGTCAAGACCGCCGGAAAGCGTTCTTCCGCTGGGCGGGACCGTGAGGTTGTACGCCCTGGCGAGCCTGGTGATGGAGTCCAGCAGGATCGTGACGTCCCTGTTGTGCTCGACCAGACGCTTCGCTCTCTCTATTCCCATCTCGGAGACCCGCTTGTGATGATCGGGCAGCTCGTCGAAGGTCGAATAGAGCACCTCCACGTTCGGCCCGGTGATGGCCTCCTTGATATCCGTGACCTCCTCCGGGCGCTCGTCGATGAGCATGATGATCACGGTCATCTCCGGATTGTTGCGCAGGATAGACCGCGCGATATCCTTGAGCAGGGTCGTCTTGCCGGCCTTGGGCGGGGAGACGATCATGCCCCTCTGCCCCTTGCCGATCGGCGAGATCAGGTCGACGATCCGCATGGCGACGTCATTTCCGCCGCGCTCCATGCGCAGCCGCTCATTCGGGAATACGGGCGTCATGTCCTCGAAGACATACCGCTTCTGCGCCTCGGAGGGCAGCATCCCGTTAATGCTCTTGACATAGAGAAGGGCGCCGAATTTCTCTCCCTGTCCGCGCACGCGCATGTTCCCGGTGATGTGGTCGCCGGTCTTCAGGCCGAACTTGCGGATCTGGGACGGGGAAACGTAGACGTCGTTCTCGCCGGACAGGTAGTTGTCGCAGCGGATGAAGCCGTACCCGTCGGCCATGACCTCCAGGATGCCGGCTGCCTGCTGTCCGCTGTCCAGCTCGGTCAGCTCTGAGGGCAGATGTTCCGCTCTCCCCTCCGGGCGCGGTGCCGGGCGCATGCCCTCTCCGCTCCGTACCGGGGCTCCTTCAGGCCGCTGGGCAGCGGGGCGCATCCCCTCGCCGCCCCGTACCGGGGCTCCTTCCGGGCGCTGGGCTGCAGGGCGCATCCCCTCGCCGCTCCTTGCCGGACCGGCCTGCCGCATGGGGGCTCTGCCTCTCTCCTGCCCGGGCTGCTGCGGACGCTGCCGCATGATGGGCCCTCTTCTTACGGGCGCGCCCTCTTTTCTTGCCTCTGCGGGAGCAGCCTCTTCCCGGGCCGCTGTGGCGCCCTTTGCGCGCTCACCTGCGGGAGAGCCCTCTTCCCGGACCGCTGCGGCACGCTTACCGCTTTCCGCAGACACACTGCCGCCCTCTGCGCCCCCTGCAGACGCCTGGGCCGCCGGCGCTTCCTGCCCGCGGCGCTGCTCGTCCTCCGCGCAGAGAAGGTCGATGAGATCGCCCTTTTTCATCGCGGACAGACCTTTGTGCCCGCGCAGTTTTGCCATTTCCTTAAGCGCTATGACAGACATAGCCAGATACTTTTCTCTCATTGATTACCTCATTGCCTGAAAAAAAACAGATTCACACAGCCGGGATTCATTCCGGACATGCAGGCTAAAAAAAAGATACACGGGGATAAAAAAAGAATTGAACTAATTCACGTGATCAGCAATCAGTATCAACAGCATAGCACAGCCGGCAAAAAAAGAAAAGCCCCCAAACCGGGGGCTTTCTGCCTGTCGTTTCTGTCATTCGGAAAAGCAGGATGCGGCGATTCCGCGAAAGACCGCGCGGTCCACGCTCCGGATCGCCCAGGCAAGTCCGAACTCCCTGCCGGCAAACCCGGCAAGCTCCTCATCGAGAAATGCGGCAAAATCCTTCTGTTTGTGGTAGGTCGAACCCTCCGCGGTGATCCTTGCTGCCGTCCCTTTCCCTGCGCCGGACCTGAGCATGGCGGCGGTCAGCGTGACCGCGCACAGGCGCGCGCTGCGCCTGGTCAGCAGGGCAAAGAGGTCCTCCAGGAACCGCCGGGACGAGGCGTCGGGAAAAGCTGACGCGATCCGCCCGTCTCCCCGGGGCGCGAAGGAAAAGGCGCTGATATCCTTTGCGGTGAGCGGTCCCCCTGCCTTCAGGGCCGTGAGGGATGCCCCCGGAAGGATGCCTTCCCCGGCCGCGGTCTCCAGGACCACGCCGGCAAGACCGCCCTGATACCCGCCGGACACCATCTTCTCAAAGCGGTCCTGTCCGGTATCGATGAGGCCGCTGTCGTAGAGGTCATCGATATCCCCGGTGGGAAAGCCGGTGTAGGCGCCGGATTCCACATTGATGAGCTCTCCGGTAGGCTCCCGGTAGCACAGGTTCGTGCCGGTCCCGTAGATAAAGCCGATCTCCGGTCCGGCACCGGGCCCTTCGCCCGCGGCGCCGCCGAGGGCTGCCGCCACGGTATCGTTGGTGACCGTGATCGTCCCGGGGTCCGGCGCGCCAAGCGCTGCAGCCGCTGCCCGGAAGCTGGCGCCCACCTTTTTGCCCAGCATATCGGTGACGCGGATCTGCTTGCCCCCCGCCACCATCACGGCGTCACGGTCTTTTCCCGGCACCGTGGCCAGGGAAAAGCAGAGGCCCGTCCCGGCCGTGCCCAGGGTATCCCGGCAGCCACGCACGATCTCGGCAAAAAAGCCCGCCGTGTCCGTCTCCTCCTCCACGCCGGGCGTGAGGTATGCGGTGACCGGGCCGAAGCGGATCTCCCCCTCCGGCGTGACGGCTGCCCTTGCCGCGCGCACGTTGGTCCCCCCGATGTCGATGACCGTCACGGTCTCCTCCCGCCCGGGCGCCCTGAAGGGGCCGATGTAGGCGGGGATCATCTTGACGGAGCCTGATGCGCCGCCCCGGACACTGTCCATCTCCGCGAGCAGCCTGTCCAGTTCCCTTTTCCTGTCAATGTCAGCAAAGAGCATGCCGTGCCGCGCAAGGAAATCCCGGGCGCGTCTTTCTTCATGCAGGCTCATGGTTATTCTTTCACGCCTCCCGCGGTCATGCCCATCACAATATATTTCTGGAAGATCACCGTGATCAGGACCGGGATCAGCGAGCCCAGGATGCCGGCGGTGCTGATCATGCCGTAGTCGATGGTAAACTTGCCGTTGAACTCCTCGATCGCGATGGTCATCGTCTTCGAATTCAGGCTGGAGGTAAAGATAAGGGCGTAGAAGAACTCATCCCAGCTCATCAGGAAGGCAAGGATCCCGGTCGCGATGGCGCCCGGCCGCGCGATGGGCAGAAAAATGTGGATGAGGGTCTGGAGCCTCGTCGCCCCGTCCACCTGCGCCGCCTCCTCAAAGGTGCGCGAGATGGAGCCGAAGAAGTCCTGCATCACCCAGATGATGAAGGGGATGATAAAGGACAGATACAGGATGATCAGCGGTGCCTTCCTGTCCAGCCAGTGCAGCGAGGTGAAGATCCGGTAGAGGGGGATGATCAGGGCTGCGGGCGGGAGCATGTAGGTGAACAGGATGACCATCATCAGCGGGCCCTTGCCGCGGAAGCGGACATGGGCGAAGGCGTAGGCTGCCATCGTGCCCGTCACGAGGCTGAGCAGGGTAACGCAGACCGCGACGATCAGGCTGTTCCCCAGAGCCATCCTGAACACGTAGGCCGGGTCGGAGGAGGTCTCGCTGCGGAAGATCTGCGCGTAGCGCTCAAAGGTCAGCGTATCCGGGATGAATTTGAGAGGCTTCGCGGTCAGGTCGACCGGCAGCATCACGCTCGAGAGCAGCATCCAGACGACGGGCGCGAGGACGATCACGGCAAGGATGAGGCCGAGGAACATCTCCAGGGCGCGCATCCGCTTTGCCCGGGCGGACAGCCGCGGCTTGTAGACGGGGCCGGCAGTGGCATTCGATGCGGCGCGCTTCATGCGTTCTCCTCCCTTCTCATCAGACGGATATACACCAGGGTCAGCAGGGCGACGGCCAGCGCGATCAGATAGGCGAGGGTGGCCGCTTCAGAGAAATTCAGGTTCGTGAAGGCCTGCAGATAGGTGTCGTACATCAGGGTCTTTGTGCTGTTGGCGGGGCCTCCCCGCGTCATCAGGTAGAAAATATCGAAGGCCTTGAACTTCTCGACCGTGCGCATCACGATGATCACCATCATGGTGGGGCGCACCGCGGGAAAGGTGATGGAGAAGAAGCTCTTTAAGGCGCCTGCCCCGTCCACTCTCGCCGCCTCGTAGATGCTCTGGTCGATGCCCTGGAGCGCCGCGAGGAAGAAGATCACGGCCAGGGGCGTCATCTTCCAGGTATCCGCCAGGATGATGCACCACATGGCGGTCTTCGGGTTCCCCAGCCAGGACTGGTAGCTGCTGATCAGGTGCAGTTTTTCCAGGACGGCGTTGATCACCCCGTACTCGCCGTTGAGCATCAGCTTCCACAGGCTGCCGTTGACCACGGTCGGGATGGCCCAGGGGATAATGATGATGGAGCGCAGGATGGCGACACCGGGGAACTTCTGGTTGAGCAGAACGGCGATCAGCAGGCCCAGGATGGTCTCCAGGGCCGTCGACGCGATCGTAAAGTGCAGCGTCCTGCCCAGATCCGCCCAGAACTCGGATGAGCGCAGGGTGCGGATATAGAAAGAAAGGCCGGCGAACTCGCCCTGATGCGAGGACAGGGGATCGATATTCACCAGTGTGTAAATAAAGGTCGTAATGATCGGGATGATGATCACGCCGAAAACGATCAGCATGGCCGGCGTCAGCAGACCGGCTGCGTAACGCTCCTCTCCTTTTCTCAGACGCACGACAGGGCTCCTTTTTCTTTTGCGGCAAGACCCTGCCCGTAGGGGCAGGGTCCTGCGATCGTTATCATTGGTTTTTGTCTGTACCGGTTTAAAGAACGGCTTACTTGCCGGCCAGCTCCTCGGCCGTCGCCTGAAGTCCGTCGAGGGCTTCCTGCGCCGTCTTTTCGCCAAGAAGTACCTTCTGGATCTCGGACTGCATGGAGACGGAAAGCTCGTTGTAGTACGGGACCATCGGGCGGTTCACGATGTAATCGAACTGGACCTGGGACGCTGCCACGACCTCTTCGCCGGCGGTGGCGATCACGTCTTCGTCCGTGTACAGGCTCTTCCAGATCGGAAGGGCGTTCGCGCAGTACTTCGCCTGCATCTCTTTGGAAGCCAGGAACAGCATGTACTCCCACGCCTCGTCCGGATGCTGGCTGCCCGCGGTGATCATCAGCGGCATACCGCCGTTGACCGTAGCGCTCGCTGCCTGGTCGGTGCCCGGGATGGGGGTGATCACGCCCTGCCCCGCAACGGAGGACTGGCTCTCATCGTTCATGGCCGCGTACTGGTAGGTCCAGTTGATCGCGAACACGGCATTGCCGGCCGCGAAGGTGGACAGCACGTCGTCCTCGATCATCTCAAGGCTCTTCGGGTTGCACAGGCCGTTGGCGAGGTTCTGCGCCATAAAGTCAAGCGCCGCCACGTTCTCCGGGCTGTTCAGGGTCGGCTGGTTGTTCTCGTCGACAAACGCGCCGCCGAAGGAACCTGCGATGCAGGTATAATCGCAGATCAGGCACTCCGCCTGGGCGTAGCAGCCCACGATCGGATATTCGCAGATGCCCTGCTCTTTGACCGCCTGGGCGTCGGCAACCAGCTCGTCCCAGGTCGCCGGGACTTCCTCGATGCCCGCCTGGGCGAGGAGCTCGGTGTTGACGAACATGTACTTCACGTCGTTGAGCCACGGCATGCCGTAGTACCTGCCTTCGTACTTCGTCGCATCCAGGGCGCCCTGGTAGATATCATCCAGGTCGAGCGCTTCCACGCGGTCCGTCACATCCAGGACAAGACCCGCCTTCGCGAACTGTGCCGGCCAGATGCAGTCGCCGAGAATGACGTCGTACCCGCCGGTCGCGGCCGAAGTAAGGATCTTCGGAGAGAGCTCCTCGTACGCGACGAAGGTCGGCTCCACCTTGATGCCGGTGCTCTCCGTGAAGGCCGCCGTCATGGCGTTCACATCGTCCTCGCTGTAGCCCGCCTGCTTCATGAACAGGGCGGTCAGCGTAACATCCTCCGCCATCACGGGCGCTGCGCACATTGCTGCAGCCAGAAGGCCGCTGCAGATCATCAGGATACTTTTTTTCATAATTCTCGCCTCCCTACCAAATAATTATGGTGAAAATCGCCAAAAATATTATAATATGAGACGCAAAATTATGCAAGTCTTTCTACTGCAGGAAGCCGTGAATGATCATGTCTTCGGCTTCTTTTTCCGTCAGGCCCATGGTCATCAGCTTAGTCAGCTGCTCCCCGGCGATCTTGCCGATCGCCGCCTCATGGATGAGGGCCGCTTCCACATTGGTGGCCGTCAGCTTCGGCGTCGCGACGATCACGCCCTTGTCCATGATGATGGAGTCGCACTCCGCGTGACCGCTGCAGGCCGCGTTTCCGTCGATGGAGATCTCCACCTCCTGCCGGCTCTCCCCCTTGGCCACGCCGCGGCTGATCATATCGCAGGAGGATCCGTCGCCGTTGAGTTCGACGCTCAGCACCGCTTTCGCGGTCTGGGTCCCCTCCGTCAGGATCTTGTCGTGTACGATCAGGGCGCTGCCCGCCGCCGCTTTGGCGCGGGTCACCCGAAGGGTATCGTTGATGCCGCCGATCTGGGAGGTCTCCAGCTCCATGCGGGAACCCTCCTCCAGTTCGATCACGGTGGTCGGGTTCATCAGGCGCTTTCCTGTCCCGGTCCCCTCGCCGTAATGCCGCTCAATGTATTTGACCCGGCTGTTCTTCCCCACATAAAAGGTATGGATGCCGTCGTGGCGGGAATCCTCGCCGCCGCAGTTGGAGATGCCGCAGCCCGCGACGATGGTCACATCGCAGTCCTCGCCGATGAAAAAGTCATTGTAGACCATCTCCTTCAGGCCGCTCTGGCTGATGATCACTGGGATGTGCACGCTCTGGTTCTTCGTGCCCGGCTTGATGATAATGTCGATGCCCGGCTTGTCCTGTTTCGTCACGATATCGATGGAAGCCGTCGTATTGCGCGCGGCGCTCTGCCCGTTGGCCCGGATATTGTAGGCCCCGACCGGCAGCGCGTCCAGCTCGGCTACTTCCTTCAGCAGGCTCTTCTGAATCGCATCCATCATTTCCGCCATCTTATCTGTCCTCCTTTTCCTGCGCGCCCTTCTGCAGCTGCGCACAGGCGCCTGCCGTCAGATCAATGGGCAGATGGGCCATGACCTTGCTGCCCTCGTCGTATTCGGCGATCCGGCCGTCCTTGAGATAAATGATCTTGTCCGCGATATCCAGGATGCGCTCCTGATGCGAAATGATCATGATCGTGCCGGACGTCTCCCGGTAAAGGTTTTCAAATACGCGGATCAGGCTCTGGAAGCTCCACAGATCGATGCCCGCCTCCGGCTCGTCGAAGAGGGTCATCTTGGTCCCCCTTGCCGCCGCCATGGCGATCTCGATGCGCTTCATCTCGCCGCCGGAAAGGGTGTCGTCCAGTTCGCGGCCGATGTAATCCTTCGCGCACAGGCCCACTTCGCTGAGCACGTCGCAGGCGTGGCGGAAGCTCTCCTGCCCTTTCTTATCCTTGCCGCCGGCAAGCTCAAGCAGGTCGCGGACGCGCAGGCCCTTAAAGCGGACCGGCTGCTGGAAGGCGAAGCTGATGCCCCGGTTCGCCCTCTCCGTGATGGAAAGGTCCGTGATATCCTCCCCGTCCAGGTAGATTCTCCCCGTGGTCGGCTTAATGATGCCCATGATCACCTTGAGCAGCGTGGATTTGCCGCTGCCGTTCGGCCCGGTGACGGCGACAAAGCGGTCGTCCACGGTGAGGTTGATGTCTCTTAAGATCTCTTTGTCTTTCTCATCGGTAATAAACGATATATTTTCCAGTTTCAGCATGATATCTCCTGTTTCCAAGTTCGCAGACGATTTAACAGCAAAGGAAATCTTACCATTTTTCCCGCCGTTTGTACAGTCTGATTCCCGTCAGGCCTCGGCCCCCGGTCCGGGCGTCTCCTCCTCCGGGGTCTCTCCGGCTGCGGTCTCTTCCTCCGTTACGGTCGTTTCCGACACGGTCTCTTCCGCCGGTGCCTCACCTGTCGTTGCCGTGCGTTTGCCTTCCTTCCAGGCGGCGTAGGCTTCCAGCTCCGGTCCGCACAGCTTCAGCGCGCCCACCAGGACGGCGATGTCGTCAAGCCTGCCCAGGATGGGGACATTATCCGCGATCAGGTCTTTTTTCTTCACAAAATACAACACGGCGCTCACCATGCTGGCGATCACCTTCGGCGATACCTCGGTGTACTCGCGGGTAACGTAGTCCCTGATCATGGAGACCATCAGCTTGACGTCCCTGAGGATATCCGCCACGCCGGGAACCTCGTTCACCTTCTCCTCCATCTGTCCGAGCAGATCCTTGATCTTCGAGGGATTCTGCAGCATCTCCTGCGCTTCCCCGATGCTTTCATTGATCATCGCTTTTGCCTTGTCCAGTCCGATTTCCATGGTTTTCCCTCCTTAAATTATGATAGATGGTAAAGTACAGATAATGATTAAAATGAACATGCTGTCATTCTGCTTCCGCATAGTATTCGTGCACCAGGCTCCTGTACCCCAGTGCCCTGATGTCCGCGTATCTGGCGTCAAACCGCCCCTTTGTCCGCTTCCCGGTCAGCAGATAACGGATGCAGTCCTGGGCGTAATGGTCGATCCGCCGCAGGCTTTCGTCTGTCGTGATCATCGGGAAATACCAGCGCGACCAGGTAAGGTCCCTCTCCCCCGCGTTTTCCAGGAGCTTGCGGTTAAACACGCGGATAAAGGCCGTCGCGGCGTGCCTGCCCTCAAGGCCGTTCCTCTTCCTCCACCGCTCCAGCGCCCTTGTTTTCCTGCGCATCTTGCCCATGATCTTCCGGACGGAAGCGGGGGCGATGTCCACCTCGCCCTCCCTGTACCGATAGCCGAGGAAAACAAAGCCTTCCTGCGGCGGGGCCAGCACTTCCTTATCCGGGTTGACCTTCAGGCCCTTTCCGGCAAGGTGCGCCCTGACCTCCCGGGCCAGCTCCTCCGTCTCCCCGCGGGAGGGGGCAAAGAGGATGATGTCGTCGGAATAGCGGGCGTAGGGGATGTCCGTCCCGGCAAATTTAAGATCCAGGTCCCGCAGGTAAAGGTTCGCGTAAAAGCAGGCCTGGGGCGTCCCCGCCATGATTCCCTTCTGCTCGGTGATCCGCTCTCCCCCGTCCAGCACCCGGGGCTCCCGCAGAAGTCCGCCCAGAAAGCCGAGCAGGGCGGGATCATCCGAAAGCGTCCGGGCAAGAAGAGGATAAAACGCATCGATATCGATGGAATTGAAATAGTTGCTCACATCCGTTTTGTAGGACCAGAGCGCGCCGATCCCCGGCCTGCCGGACAGGGCGCGGAAGGCCTGCTGGGCACTGTGCCCCGGCCTGAAGGAGTGCAGGTTTTCCGGAAAAAGATGGTCGTACCGGCGAAGGAGAAGGTAGGTCAGGAGCTTCAGCACCATGGTGTGCGCCCGGGGATAGACGTACACCGTCCGCTTCTTCTGGGTGCTCCGCTTGCTGATCGCGGCCTTCCGGGGAAGCGGAAACGGCTCCCCGGCCATGATTCCCGCGCAGACCGGAAGATATTCTTCTTTGTCGATAAACGCGCGGAGCTCCTCCAGACGGCCGGACGGGCCGCCCAGGGAAGCCTTGTAGGCGTAATACCTCTCCCACTCTTCCCGGACCGAAAGCAGATCAAGCAGAGACATTTACGGGTTCTCCTCTGTCAGTAAAGGGCCGATGCATACCTGCACCGGCCCGGTTGAAAAAGCGAAAAGAGAAATCTTTAAATCCGGAGAAATTCTCCGGATTACACGGGATCGTACACGGTCCGGCTGCCTGCGAAGCCTTCCGTCATGCAAAGGGGATACTCCCCTCTGCACGCGGACCGTGCCGGACCCGCCGCAGGCGCAGCGCGTTCTCTTCCCGGTTTTTCCTGTTTCGGGAACGCAGGGCGTTCCGGGTAAGACAGGTCTTTCTCAGAACGGAAATTTGTCCGGGGCGCTGTCGATTGCCTTGCGGATCCGTTCTCTCACATAAGAACGGGTATTCCACCAGCCGTGATGGTCATAATAGAAGCGAAGGTAGGGAATGCCCGCCTTTTCGCAGTTCCTGCGCATCCTCTGCGCTTCCGACGACTCGTTCATCAGCTCGATGATGACCGCTGCTTTGCCGTCCCGGGCCAGCGCATAGACCACGCCTCTCCCTTTTCTGATCTCGTCGCTCTCCACCTGATATTCCGGGAAATCCTCCCGGAAGATGTGCTCGAAATATTCCCGGTAGGTCCCGGGATAATTAAACTGGTTTTCCTCCTTCGGCATGTCCGGTCCCCAGGAAACGCCGGAAGGCGTATCCGGCTTGCCTCCTCCGCCGCCTTTGCCGGAGCCGCCGCCAAAAAGACCCGATAAAAATCCCATCACTCTTCTCCTTAAAATCATAACTGTCTGGCTGCTCAGCGAAGACGGATCGCTCCGTCATGCCAAATCCCAGTATACCACAAACCTCCCCTGCTGTCATCCCGCGCCGACCTTTGCCCGGACAAACCGGTAATTGTCCCCGCCGGCGTTTTTCTCATACCACATGATGTAGGGATACCCGGCATCGTATTCCTTCGAAGCCTCATTGTACTGCTGCACCGTACCGTAGAGGATGAGGGTATTCTCCTCCACATCATAGGAATAGGGCATCTCATAGTAGTGCCCGGCAAAGCTGCCGGCATTGTCCAGGGTGGAGAGATAATAATTCTCCCCTGTCCGCTGCGGGACAAGCTGCGTGTCCGCGGCCAGCGCGTTCAGCGCCGCCTCGTCTGCGCTTCCCGCGATCTCCGCCAGGATATCCTGCAGGTCGCTTCGCGTGACCAGGTTATAGTCCGTCCCGCCGGAGGAGGTGCTGACGATCCTGCTATCCTGGTCATGCCAGAGATAGGCATACAGGAAAAGCAGGTAGGCGCGGTCCTTCGCGGAGAGATCCTCCGCGGAAAAGTCCATCTCCTGCGCCGGCGCGTAATTCGTCCTGTACTTGCAGAGCATGGCGCCCATGGAGGCCAGTCGCGCGATATCCTCCTGCGACGGGGTAAAATAAGCCGTGTGGGTAATGTCAGGATCGATCCCGTGGCCAAAGCCGGTCTCCCCGCTTGCCGCATAGCCGTCCGCAGCGGCGCTGCTGCCCGTCTCCGTCTCCTCCCCCGGCTCTCTGCCGTCATCCAGGAGGCCGCCTGCGCTGAAGGTCACGCCGCCGGAATACCCGGTCTCGTCCGGCGCCAGCCCGTCATCGGCAATGCCGCCGATCCCGGCGCTCGTCCCGTCGTCAAACAGATAGAGCTCGCTGATGCAGGTATCGTCATATTTCGATCCCTTGCGTACGCCGTCTATCCGCACGCTAACCACGCCGTCGCTGATGAGGGGTGCGGGAAACCAGACGGAATACCCGTTCTGCGCATCCGTAAAGCTGTTAGCCGTCAGGGAAAGATCCACCGTGAACGACTGCCCGCCCGTGGAGAAGACAAGAGAGCTTGGCGCGTTGTTCTCGTAAAACAGCTTCTCGGATTTCAGGAAGCCGTTCCAGATCCTGGCGCCGGTGACGACCGTCCCGGCCGGAATAAACAGCTGGACGGACTCGCCCGTCCCGACGCCCGGGGCGCCCTCGGTCCAGCAGGAGGACATGCTGTAATCCTGCAGGTTGGACGGGCTGTGGTCATAGCCTTCTTCCCACAGCTGTGAGCTCGCCGTAAACTCCGTGGCGAAAAGATAATTTTCATAGGCCTGCGCCTGCATCGCCGAAGGCCCCGCCGCAAAAGCCGCCGCGGCAAAGGCCGCGGCAGCGGCAAGTGCCGCTTTTCTCTTCCCTGCACTATTCCTGTTCCTGCTCATCTTCCGGCTCCCCCTTTCTCTTTTTTCATTTTGTGCCGTGCCGGCCCGCGCCGGCTCCTGTCCCTTTCATTTTACTATGCCGGCACTGTCTTTTCCACCAGATCCTGCGGTTTGTTGACAAAAGCAGCGCTGTCATACTACAATAAAAGTCCGGGGAAGTGCCATGCTTATCAGGTGCTGCCCCGCCAAATACCCGACAGCACCGCCGCCCAAGGGCGGACGGTACCCGGAAAGGAGAACGTGTATGAAGAAGATTCTACTTGCGGCAGCGGCTGCTGCCCTCATGTCTGTTTCCCTGCTGGGCGTTTCCGCTTCTGCTGAGGAAATGTGCGCCAGCTACCTGACCGGCAAACAGGTTCCCGTGTCCATCGGCCGTCAGCGTCCCTTCGGCCTGATGATCGAGAACGACGCCGACGCGGTACAGTGGCAGCACGGCACCAGCTACGCCGACATCATGTACGAAGCCATGGTCGAGGGCGGCATCACGAGACTGGAAGGCATCTTTGAGGATTACGAAGGCGCCGACATGATCATGCCCATCCGTTCCTGCAGACCCTACTACATCTATTTTGCCCGCGAGTTCAACGCCTATTACGGCCACTTCGGGCAGGTCATCTACGCAGTGCCGATCCTGCAGCTGTCCGACGACATGGCAGGTCTTCCCTTCGGTGAGGACGGTCAGAACTATACGCTCCACGACGGCAGCGCAGCCTACATCCGCCACCATGATGGCGTGACCGGCATCTACACCAACCATCAGCTGCTTTCGGACGCCATCGACAATGCAGGCTGGAGCCGCGACTATGCTTCCGGTTATACCGGGCATTACAACTTCGCGCAGGACGGCGAGACCGTTGACCTCGCGAACGGCCAGACCGCAAACGTCGTCATCCCGGGCTTTGTCAACAACCACGCGCGCTTCGACTACAACCAGGACGACGGTCTCTACTACCGCTCCGAGTTCGGTTCTCCGCAGATCGACCAGCTCAACGGACAGCAGCTGGCCTACCGGAACATCATCATCCAGGAATGCCCCTCCACGATGTTCGACGATCACTATCTGTGGACCGATCCGGCCATCAGCGGCGGCGTAGGCACCGGCTGGTTCATCACCAACGGCAAAGCCGAGCGCATCACCTGGCAGAAGGAATTCTGGAGTGCGGATGATCCCATCCTCACCACCATCAGCTCCGCCTATGTTTCCTTCGACGTCCGCCTCTGCGACTTCAACGTCACGCGCTACTACGACGAGAGCGGCAACGAGATCGTCCTGAACCAGGGCAAGACCTTCGTCGAGGTCGTCCGCGAGCAGGACGCCGGCATGGTCGTCATCTCCGATGACTACGGCATCGACACCTACGTGATCGACAGCATGGGCTGATAATCGGCGGAACGGAACAATCGAATTTCTGCATAACGCAAGAGGCTGCCACAGCAAAATGTGGCAGCCTCGTTTTTTGCACATACGAAGTATACAGTATGACGGAAGCCTCCTCGCAAACCAGTTCGCCTGCCTTCACCTGTCTGCGATGCCATCTGCGACGCGCTCCCGCCTCCTATAAAAGCGTGGTCGGCTCCGCGCGCGCAGGCATCTTGACAGGCTCAGTCGGCTTCTATGGTTTGCTTCGGATGGCTTCCGCCATTTTTATTATCTACTTCTACTACTTTACTCCTGCCCGCCTTTAACGGACGCGAGGATATTCTCCGCAGCCCCTTCATCCAGCTGGGAACTGCACCGGATGTTCAGGGCGTAGAAACGGCCGTCCTCCAGCAGGATCAGCGAGGTGATGTCGCTCTCCGGGATCTCGCAGAGGAGCGCCTCCATCTCCCCGGCCCGGACCTTGGTGATCGTCCAGTCTGTCTTGATCCGGGAGTAGGCCTCCGCGTAGTCGTCCAGGGTCTGCAGATCCACGGGATCCGGCTCGGCGGGATCGATCACGCGGCTGCCGGCGGCGCTTACGCTGACGATGAGGCAGGGCGCTGCGGGCTCCGCCGTGTCATATTCCTTCATGCCCTCGATCATCGCCCTGTCCTGTTCGGACACGTAAAACAGTGAGCCGTACTGACGCAGGATGCAGTTCTCGTCGGCAGGGACCGCCTGGGTCCATTCCTCTGGCAGGCAGATCTGAAAGGCCGTGTCCACCGGTTCCCAGCTGCTCCCGTTATAAATGCTGTCCCAGGAGATGGTCGCCCACTGTCCGGCATAGGCGGTCTCATCGAAGGGCCCGAGCACCGGGAGCTCCTCGGCGGGCTCCGTCTCTGTTTCTGTCTCGGCCTCTGTTCCGATCTCTTCCTGGGCTTCCGGCTCCGCCGGCTCATCGATCCCGATCAGGATCAGTTCATCTTCCCCGTAGAGCAGTCTGCTGATCAGTTCCTCATCGATCTCGCCGTCCGCGGGCAGGCCGTTTGCCTCCTCATAGGCGCGGATGGCGGCCGCTGTCATCTCCCCCGCGATTCCGTCCGGCGTGCCGCAGTCAAACCCTGCGTCATTGAGGGCCTGCTGCACCTGCTCCACCGTGGCCGCGTCATACTCGGCGTACGCCGCCGGCGCTGTCCCCAGACACCCGGCCATCACCGCCGCCGCGATCGCGATCGTTTTTCTCTTCATCATACTCTCCCTCCGTTCTTCGGTCTTACCAGCGTATCCCTGGCGTCCTTGAAGCCCTGGTCAAAGGCAATGCTGTCCCACTGCTTGTATTCGCTGTCCTTCAACTCCGCCAGGTCTATGCCGTATTTTGCGGCCAGTTTCCGGCCTGTCTCAAATACCAGCTTTTCCCGGTCATGGAAATACTGCAGGTCCTCCGGATCCATCTTCTTGTCCTTAAGTATCTTAGTGAGCAGGAAATCATAGACGGAGCAGACGTCCAGCATGTCATAGCGTGCGGTATCCTCCGCGGAAAGGCCATCCTGCGGGCACACGAAGGGATCGGGCCCGGCCTCGACAAGACAGGGATGGAGTTTCAGCGGGACATCCTTCATCGTGAGGGTGCCTGCCGCGTAACCCGCCTGCTGCGCGGCCGACGGGCAGGTAAAGCCCTGGGTGCGCAGATAGGCGTTCCACCGCCTGTGCTCCATCCAGGCCTGCACCAGATCCGTCTCATCGCCGGGCCGGAAGGCGGGCGCCTCGCCCTCATACCTTCTCGCGCGCGGCTCCCTGAGCCATACCCTGCTGATGCCCCCGAGGGCGAACAGCTTATAGGGCGCATGGACGGTGCGCGCGATATTGGCCCAGTATTTATACTCATCCTTGACGCGGGCTTCCTGCTTGCTCATGCTGTAGAGCTCGCTGGAACCGAAGGCCGCATCGGTAAGGTCGGCCATAAAGACGTTCCGGCAGCTGAACCTTTCCCTCAGCATGCCGGCAGGAAGGATGTACGCATTGCCGGCCTGCGGCTCTGCCTTCCTGACCGACTCCGCCAGCTGGTCGTCAAAGATGACCGGCACGATCACGGGGCAGCGTTCCTGCCCGGTGTGCAGCATCCGGCGCCTCAGGGCGCGGGACAGTTCCGAAGTGGTATAGATGTTCTTCTCATCCGAACCCAGGGCGACCACGTAGTAATCCGTCTTCTTCAGGAGCTCCTCCGGATAGTCCGTGATGCGCTCGGCGTCCACATCATCGATAAAATCATCGCACACCGCGTAGGGCGGGGAAAACTCCGTGCGCCCGCTGCCGGGAAAGACCTTCAGGATATCCGATCCGCTCTCACAGCCGGCGAGCATCTCCGGACAGCTGTTCTCCAGCCTTTCCTTAAGCTCCGCGGCTGTCCTGGCCACGACATGGATAAAGAGCTGGATGCCGGCCATCTGGCCGCACCAGTAGACCGTCTTGAAAACCTCCTCCGCGATGGAGCCGGCGCCGAGGATCGTCACATGGAGTTCGCGCACGGGCGTGACCGTATAGCGCGCGCCGTTCTGTCTCTGCGGCACCTTCACCGGCTCCTGCACCTCCCCGGTCAGCGGGAGGAACAGCGGCACGTCGACCATCAGGTTAAAGGCCATGTTCGCGTAGTCGCGGATGGGCCGAACCAGGACTTCCTTTACCGTCTCCGCCCGCGTGGTCGTGACATTGTTGATCATCGTCATGCCGTAGTCGCTCTGGCAGAACACGTAGATCCGGGTCCTGGGGATCCGCACGGTCTCCGTCTTTTTCTCCTTTTCCACGGACCGGTCTTCGGGATCCGGCCAGAGGATGCGGCAGCCCGGCTCGTTGAGCAGGCTGTTGGCCGACTCGATGTTCTGGTGTTCATCCTGGTCCATCAGGAAATAGTAGACCAGCTTTGACCGCTTAAGGGAAATATGCTTGAGATCCGTCTTCAGGCAGATCGCCCCGATCGCCGCCGCCCGGTCAAAAAGCTCCGTTCTCTGCTCCGACCCGGTATCGGGATAGGCGTCCGTAAAGATGATCAGCGGGCGAAGCCGCAGAAACTGCTTCGCGTCTCTGGTCAGCACCGCGTAATTCCTGTCCGCGGCAATGTCCTCCGCCAGCGTGACCGCGGATTCGTTCAGCTCGGAGAACACGAATTTGCAGCGCCAGGGCCGCAGGGCAACGCGCATCCGCGGGAAAAAGCCCATGAGGATATCCAGCAATACAGCCCCGCCCAGGATAGGCGCGCAGATATTGAGCAGGGAGGAGACCACGCCGTACACGGCGGCCAGGACGGAGGCTTCTCCGCCGAATACCTTGATGCCCTTGATCAGATAATCGGTATAGTCTTCATCCAGGCTGAAGGACTGCAGCGTGTGCAGGAAGGCGTCGCAGAAATTCTCGATAAAACCGAAATCGGGATGCATCTCCCTGAAATTGACCACGAACCTGAGCAGGAAGATCAGGCCGAATACATAGAGCAGCAGAAACAGGAATGCGCTGCTGCGCCTGTGCTTGAAGATGAGATACGCGATATAGACGAGCACGCCGATCACGATCAGGCAAAGCAGGGATGTCTGCAGATAATACATAGGTCATTCCCCTCCGAACATTCTTCCGGTTCATGCCCGGCCGGCGCCGGGCAATGCGTTTTCTCCTGCCATTATACAAAATGTCGGCCTTTTCTTCAATCGCAAGGGCAGGTTTCATTCTTCCGCGTCAAGTTCTTTCAGCCGCTTTGCCGCCGCCCTGCGGATCCAGGGCTCCCTGTCCTCGGCCGCGATCCGTCCGAGCAGCTCCCTGTCCTCCAGGCGGGCGCATGCCGCCTCCCGGATCAGGGTATAGGGATCCTCCAGCGCCATCCGGGCAAGGAGAGCTTGGGTCTGCACTCTCCTGATCAGAGCCAGGCGTTTTGCACCCTCCGGCATACCCGCCAGAAGCTCCCGGAAAACATCCGCGTCGCCAAGCTGTTCCAGTGCGGCCAGCCGCACGCCCTCACGCGGATCGCGTTTCGAGATATCCAGCAGCAGCTCCCTGTCAGCGCCGCTCTCCAGACGCCTGACCGCTTCGATCCGCACATCAGCGTCTTCATCCCCGCGCGCGGTCTGCCGGAGGATGTCCCGGCTTTCCAGCCGGCGCACAGCCGCCATCCGCACATACGGATCCATATGCTGCTGCGCGATCCGGCCGAGGTCTTCCTGAGAGGTAAGCTGCCCGACAACGGCGATCTGCACGTCCAGATACCGGGTATTGTTCAGGATGTGGCGAAGCAGCGCCTGGCTGCGGATCCTGCCGACCGCCGCTTTTTTCTCCTCTCCGGTCCACCGGCCCTTCTTGTCGAGGGCGATGGCGGCAAGACGCAGCGGGTTGATGATCTTTCCAATGTCAGACCCCGGTTTATCTCCCTGCTGTTCCTGCTGCTTCTGCTCTCTTTGCCGGTCCTGCCGGCTCTGCTCTTCCTGCTTCCATCCTGTAACCAGAAATTCTTCCGGGATAACGGGCACTTTCAGCGAGCTGCAGCCCGCAAAGGCGCCGTCCGGACAGACGGTCACGCTCTGCGGGATCTGCACGTACTCAAGGTTCCGGGAATCAAAGAACGCCGATTCCTCGATCTCCTTTACCCCTTCCTGCAGGACGACCTTCCTGAGTCCCCGGCAGTGCGACAGGGTCATGCGGCCGATCTTCTCCACAGTGCCCGGTACGGTGAGTTCATACAGACCGGTACAGCCCTGCAGCATGCACACGCCCAGCTCGCGCAGCCCCTCATGGAGGGTGAGGGAGCGCAGGCCGGTGCAGCCGTCAAAGGCGTTATTGCCGATGGTGCGGACGCCTGCCGGCACATCGATGGCGGCCAGGCTCCTGCACGCGTCAAACACGGAGTAATGCAGCGCCTCCACGTGTTCAGGCAGACGGACGGCGGTGAGGGATGAGCACTCTTTAAACGCCCGCGGACCGATCTTCGTGATGCTGTCCGGCAGATAGACCGTGTCCAGACCGGAGCAGCCAAGGAAAGCCTCGTCTCCGATCTCCTCCACGCCCTCCGGGATCTCAATCGTCAGCAGATCCCTGCGGCCTTTGAATGCTCCGGGAAAAATGACCGTCACCGGGAGCCCGCCGTACTCCGGCTCGATCACGGCATGCGGTCCCCCGTGATACCGGGTGAGGTATATTCCCCCGTTTTCCACGATGTATTCAAAACCCGGAATCTGAGACAGTTCCCTGCAGCTGTTCGCGGAAAGCCAGTTGGCCAGCCGGACGGCCCTCTCCTCTTCGGTTCCCGCGTCATATTTCAGGCTGTGCTGCTCGCTGAGCTCTGCAAGATCCTCCGGCAGCACGCTGTCATCCAGATAGTAGAGCGAGATCCTCTTCTCCAGGGCAAAGGCAAGGCGAAGCTCCTCCACGCCTTTCCCTGCAAGGTATCCGCGGTCCACAAAGGCGATAAAACAGGCGCAGCCCCGGATGAGGCGCTGCGCATCGCCGGACGCGTCCCCGGCGCTGTCCATCACGACGCTGCCCTTTTCTCTCAGGTCATCGGCAAGCGCCCTTCCCCTCTCCCCGGTATAGCTTGCGCAGGCGTAGGTCTTTGCAGCGGTCTCAGACATCTCCCGGACCGCCATGGAATCATCGCGGATGATGGTGACGAAGCTGCATCTGCTTCCCACGGAATAAGCGGCAGAGCCCGGCGCACAGTGAAGGGTCAGGCGCTTCTGCACCGGATTGATGGAGAGCTTTGCGCACCAGTTCTCATCAAACTGCGTGACAGAGGACGGAACATAGACATCTGTGACGGCTCCGGGGTCATAGACACAGCCGAAGGTCGCCATGCCGATCCTTTGCAGCGTCGGCGGGAAATGCACCTCGGTGACCTGCGTCTGGTCGAAGAAGGTCATGGACGTCTCCAGGACCTTAAGGCCGCTTCCGGCCGGATATTCCTCCGGGACATGGACGACGCTGTCCCCGCCGCGATAGCGGAGGAGACGGACTCCGCCCACACACCGGCCGAACTCATATTCCGCGTCCTTTGCCGCCACGGCGGGTGAGAGCAGAATACGGCGGGGTCTTGCTTCTCTCTCTTCGCCTTTTGCGGCGCATCCGGCACTTTCCAGCAGCTGTTCGATCCCATCCTCCCCTGCCCGGGGACAGGCAGAGAGATCAAAGTCCGCGAACTGCGCCCCGTCGTCCAGCTGGCAGACCAGAATGGTCTTCCCGAATTCCAGCGCCTGCGGCAGCTCATACCGGTTGATATAGCAGCTGTCAACGGACTGGCTCGTCACAAAAAGCAGAAAAAGCGCACAGTTCTCCTCGTGGGCGCGCAGGACCTCATCGTACGCATCGCCGATCTCCAGCCCCTCATCGTACCAGAACCGCCAGCCCTTCTCATACAGCCTTCTGAGTATGGGAAAGATTCTCTTCCTGTCCCGGTGCGAATAGCTGACAAAGATATACGGCTGTTCCTCATCCGCCGGAAACGGTGCGGTAATGCTTTCGTATGCCTGATGTTCCTTCATCGCGCAGCCCCCCTCTGCAGGAAAACACATGAAGGCGCCTCCGGATCCCCATCCGATGACGCCTTCCTCAGCAGGTCACTTCGTATTGTCTGTTCTCTTTTCATTATACAGGATTTTGGGGAGCCGGACTACAAAAGTATTGCGGTATCTGCCGCCCTCCGCCGGCCTGCTGCTGACCGTGATCTTTCCGCCGTGCAGGTCCGCGATATTCTTCGCGATGGCAAGCCCCAGCCCGTGCCCTTCCACGGTCCTGCTGTGGGAAGGCTCCGCCCGGTAGAAGCGGTCAAAGATGCGCTCCCTGTCCGCCTGGCTGATCTCCTCCCCGATGTTTTCCACGGCAAGGAACGCGCTGCGTCCTTTCCCGGTCACGCTGACGGTGATCTCACTTCCCGGATCGGCGTATTTGATCGCATTGTTCAGCAGGATGACCGTCAGCTGACGGAGCATATCCCCGTTTCCCCTGCACAGGACATGCTCATCGATGCAGGTCCCGATGGTCTTGCCGGCGTCGAAGGCCGCGCTCTCAAGCGGCAGGATCGCGCCCAGCACCGCGTCCCCGAGATCCGTTTCTTCCAGGGGCACCGATGTTCCCGCCCTGTCCATGCGGGCGAGGGTCAGCAGGTTCTGGATCATCCTGCCGGTCCGCCGCACTTCGTCCGTGATCGCGGTGAGGGATTCGTTTTCCCCGATCTCCCCCTCAAGCGCCTGGGCGTTCGCGCTGATCACGGCCAGGGGCGTCTTCAGCTCGTGACTGGCGTCCGAGACGAACTGCCGCTGCCGGTCAAAGGCGTCCTGCACCGGCCTGATCAGGGCCCGGATAAGAATCGCCGCCCCGATGCAGAGGAGCAGGCAGGCGATGGCCGCGATCAGGGCGCTGGCTCTGAGCACCCTTCCGGCAGCCAGCAGCTCCAGCCGCTCGTCCAGCACGATCAGGAGCTGTTTTCCCTCCCGGCTGGTAAGGGAATAAAACTGGGTGCCGATATGCCCCTCGCTTTTTCCGCTCTCCAGGACAAGGGCCGTCATGTCGGCGACCTGTTCGTCGGAGTACAGGTAGGACCGGTCACTGGTCCAGGACTCCACCGCGCCGTCATCTCCTATGGTCACCACATAATAGTTGCCCAGAGCCGCCAGGGCGTTCCCGTTCCCCAGCCTGGGCGGCTGGCCTTTCTCTTCCGGGGCGCTCTTCCTGCCGGTCCTGCCCTGCCCGCGGCCCCTGTTCCCCTCCGGCAGGTCCGTGCCCGCCGCATCCGGCTCCGGCACATCCGTATCCGGCTCCGGCACACGCTCCCCGCTGTTCTCCGCCAGGATGGCCAGGGTACTTTTCGCCTGGGCGGAAATGTTCATCCGGTTCATATAATTGATGAAAAAGACGATCCCCGCCGTGACCATAACCAGCACGGCGCATACCAGG
>CAMOKZ010000002.1 GCA_946618155.1 uncultured Lachnospiraceae bacterium
CCGCAGGTCGAGGTGCCGGATACATTCTCGGCAAAGCTTCTTTCCCTGATTTCCTGATCTCTGCAGCAATAGAAGAGAAGAAAAGAAAGGCCCTTGCCCGCCGGATACAGGTTTTGCCTGACTGCCCGGTGAGCAAGGGTCTTATCGTTTGTTTATAGTTGTTTGGTGTTTTACAGCGGTTTTTTGGAAGGCGTTCCTGCTTTCCTCGGATATACCGCAGGCGTATCCTTTTCTTTCCGGATGCAGACCAGTGTTCTGGGAATATCTGTACCGGGAAGATCGTAATGGACCACTGTTTCCAGTTTTCCTCCGCAAAGGCTGATCGCCTTTCCGGCATTGGTGATCTCTTCATCGATGCTATTCGATTTGTAGGAGATGAAGGCACCGCCTTTTTTCACAAAGGGCAGACAATATTCCGCCAGTATATTCAAGGGAGCCACCGCCCTGGACAGGCAGTATGTATACTGCTGCCGGTACTGCGCCTGTCTGGCCAGATCCTCCGCGCGGCCATGAACAGCCTGAATATCCTCCAGACCGCACGCCCCGATCACCTCCTGCAGGAAGTTCACCCGTTTATTCAGTGAGTCAGCAAGGGTAAATGAACATGCGGGGAAAAGGATCTTCAGCGGGACGCCGGGAAATCCTGCCCCTGTTCCAAGGTCGAGAAAGCTTTCCTTTTCCTCGGGCCGAAGGAGATTGACCAGGCAGAAGCTGTCCAGATAGTGGAGGAGCAGTACATCCTGAAATTCGGTGACGGCGGTCAGATTCATTACCTTATTCTTTTCCACCAGCATTTCATAGTAGAGCAGCAGCTGCTCCTTCTGCTTTTCGGAAAGGACCAGGCCAAGCTCGCTGCAGTCCTCGTCAAACCGGGAAAGATCATATTTTTCTGCCAGGTTTCCCATCTGTATCTCCTGCTTTCTCTGTGTTTCTGTACTACTATTTTCTATTTTCAGCTTTTATTCCTTCCCCGCTGTCTCGCCCCGCCTTGCCGCTGCCTGCAGCCAGACAAGCAGGACGGAGATATCAGCCGGGGATACGCCGGAAATGCGGGATGCCTGGCCGACGGAAGACGGACGGAACTTTTCCAGTTTCTGTCTGGCCTCGATGCGCAGGCCTGCGATCTCTTCATAGCGGATGTTCTCCGGGATCAGGCGCTTCTCCAGTTTTTTGAACTGTTCGACCTGACGCTTCTGTCTCTCGATATAACCCTCATATTTGATGTTGATATTGACCTGTTCCCGCACATCAACAGGAAGCTCCGGTCTTTCCGGATCGAGGGGAGAGAGGGTATCGTAGTCGAGTTCCGGGCGGCGGATCAGCTCGCCGATCGTCGTGCCGCTCTTCAGTCTCTGGCTGCCATGCTCTTCCAGGAAGGTCTGTACGGTTTCAGACCCGCCAATGACGGTATGCTCCACGCGATCGATCTCTGCCTCGATCTGCTCTTTCTTTCTGCAGAGCTTCTGCCAGCGCTCCTCGCTGATCAATCCCACCCGGTATCCCTTCTCGGTAAGCCTAAGATCCGCATTGTCCTGGCGGAGCAGGAGACGGTATTCCGCCCGGGAGGTCATCATCCGGTATGGTTCTCTGTTTTCTTTCGTCACCAGGTCGTCGACCAGAACGCCGATATAGCCTTCGGAACGGTCGATCACGAGAGGCTCTTTCCCGAGCACATACATGGCCGCGTTTATTCCGGCAAGCAGTCCCTGGGCGGCGGCCTCCTCATATCCGGAGCTGCCGTTGATCTGTCCGCCGCCGAAAAGGCCGGCGATATTCTTAAACTCCAGCGTCTCTTTCAGCTGCGCGGGATCGATGCAGTCATATTCAATGGCGTAGGCGTTCTTGACGATCTCCATATGCTCGAGTCCGGGCACCGTCCTGTACATGGCCACCTGGACATCGTCCGGGAGAGAACTGGACATTCCGCCGATATACATTTCGTTTGTGGAAAGACCTTCCGGCTCGATGAAGACCTGGTGCCTGTCCTTATCGGCAAAGCGCACGACCTTATCCTCGATGGAAGGGCAGTAACGGGGACCTGTTCCCTCGATCACGCCCGAGAAGAGGGGAGAGCGGTCGAGATTTGCCCGGATGATCCGGTGCGTCTCTTCATTTGTATAGGTAAGCCAGCAGGATACCTGCTCTTTCTGCACGCTCTCCGGATCGGTCTCAAAGGAGAAGGGCACGACGCGCCGGTCGCCCTTCTGCTCCGTCATCTTGGAGTAGTCGATCGTTCTTCCGTCCGCGCGGGCCGGCGTCCCGGTCTTGAAACGCATCATCCTGATACCGTGGTCAAGCAGTGACGCGGTGAGGTGATTTGCCGCCTCCAGTCCGTTCGGTCCGGTATAGATCTCGACATCGCCGTAGATGCATTTTGCCTGCAGATAGGTCCCGGTACAGAGAATGCAGGCACGGCAGGGCAGGATCATCCCGGACCTTATCCTGACGCCCGTGATCTTTCCTTCCTCCGTGATGATCTCCATCACTTCCGACTGCCGGATCCGCAGGTTCGGCGTGTTCTCCAGAACCTGGCGCATGGTGCGGGAATAGGCGGCTTTATCCGCCTGGGCGCGCAGGGAATGGACGGCCGGTCCCTTTGAGACATTGAGCATTCTTGACTGAATGAATGTCTGATCGATCACCTTTCCCATTTCTCCGCCCAGCGCATCCACCTCGCGCACGAGATGTCCCTTGGAGCTTCCGCCCACACTGGGATTGCAGGGCATCAGCGCAATGCTGTCCACGCTCATGGTAAAGATCACGGTCTTCAGGCCAAGGCGCGCGCAGGCAAGGGCTGCCTCACACCCGGCGTGTCCCGCGCCGATGACCGCAACGTCGACCTGATCTTCGATCACTTTATCTCTCTGGATGTTTTCCGTTCTCTCTGCCATTTCTTTTCACTCACCCTGTTTTATGTCCGCTTACTTATTTAGCTTATTCAGCTCATTTCGCTCACGCAGCCTGCCCGGCTTACTTGCCCATGCAGAATTTGGAGAAGATCTCGTTGATCAGATCCTCCCCGGCCTGCTCGCCGGTGATAGCGCCGAGGGCGTCGCAGGCATCCATCAGATCGATGGTAAGAAAGTCCTCGGGCATATTCATTTCGATGCTTGTCGATACTTTTTCCAGGCTGCCGGCCGCCTGGACCAGCAGGTTTTTCTGTCTCACACTGGTGATCGTCAGGCCCTCCGATACGGAAAGACGGCCGCCGTACACGATCTCGATGATCTTGTCCTCGGCCTGCCCGAGGCCGCTTCCTCCTGTCACGGAGACCGGCAGGACCGGAAGAGAGGAGAGGCCATAGCGGCCGAGTTCTTCCCGCAGCGCTTCTTCCGTGGTCACAGGGACAAGATCCGTTTTGTTGAGCAGGATCAACGCGGGCTTTTTTTCTGTCCGCAGCAGATCCATGATTTCTTGATCACTCTCATCCAGGGAAACGGAGGAGTCCACCACATATAAAATGAAGTCCGCCCCGCGCGCATTTTCCCTCGCCCGCTCTACGCCGATCTTTTCCACCTTGTCGACAGCCCGGCGGATACCTGCCGTATCCGTAAGCAAGAGGGTAACGCCCCGAAGGTTGATGGTCTGGGTCAGCACATCCCTCGTTGTTCCGGCGATCTCGGTCACAATAGAAAGATCCGCGCCGGCCAGGTAATTCATCAGCGAGGATTTCCCGGCGTTCGGTCTTCCGACGATGACTGTCCGCACGCCCTCCGTGATCATCCGCCCGTCCTGGGCCGAGTCGATCAGCTTCCGGATCTGCCGCTGCCATCCGCCGACATTTTCCCGCAGGCGGTCCGCCATCTCCTCAGCGCTGTAATGTTCAGGATCGTCAAGGGCCGCCTCAATGCCCGCCACCACATGCAGGATCTCCCCGCGCAGTCTGCTTATCGCTTCCAGCACGGAACCTTTAAGCTGGCTGACGGAATTGCGCAGCGCATACTCATTTTTCGCCCCGATCAGCAGACCTACCGCCTCCGCCTGGGAAAGGTCGATCCGCCCGTTCAGGAAGGCTCGCCTGGTAAATTCTCCCGGCTCGGCTGCCCGCACGCCGCAGGCCAGTACAGTCTCCAGCACACGGCGCGTTGAGAGGATGCCGCCGTGACAGTTGATCTCCACGATATCTTCAGCGGTAAAACTGCGGGGCGCGCGCATCACGCTCACGAGTACCTCGTCGACGGTCTCTTCCCCGTCCACGATATACCCGTAGTGGATGGTATGCGTGGGAACCTCCTTAAGGATCCGGTTCCCCTTCGGCGTGCGGAAGATCCGGTCTGCGGCGGATACCGCTTCCGGTCCGCTGATGCGGATAATGCTGATGCCGGCTTCGCTTACCGCCGTAGATATAGCGGCGATCGTATCGTCAAACATATTTCTGTTAACTCCTGTAGTTTTGCTTTACGCGCAGGAAGGCTGCCGCATCCGGTTTCCGGCGCAGCAGCCTTCCCTTTTTCTATCAGACCAGTTCGTCCGTAACGGCCTTTTCTTCTCTCGCGATCCTGTCGCTCCGCTCTGTGCGTTCCCTCTTTTTCATGGTTACGACAACTTTGCGGTTCGGTTCCTCACCTTCACTGTGCGTGGTCACGAAGGGATCGTTCTGCAGAGCCGAGTGGATGATCCGTCTCTCATAGGGGTTCATCGGCTCGAGGTACACCGGCCTGCGGGTCTTCTTGACCTTGAAGGCGATGTTTTTCGCCAGGTTCTCCAGCGTGGCCTTTCTTCTGTTCCGGTAATCCTCCGTGTCCAGCTTGACGCGCACGTAGGAGGCTTTGCCCTTATTGACCACAAGGCTTGTCAGGTACTGCAGGGAGTCGAGGGTCTGACCGCGCTTGCCGATCAGCATGCCCATGTCGTCGCCGATCAGGTCGACAGAAAGGACGTCGTCCTCAAACCTTGTCTCAATATCCACATGCAGGCCCATCGCTTCGAAGGTCTGGGTAAGGAAGGTCTTTGCCCTTTCCTTTGCCACTTCCGGATCTGCCGGAACGCGGTTGCTCTTTGCCGGCTTCGCCGCGGGCGCCGCCTCGCCGTTCTCAGACGACTCTGCAGCTGCTTTTTCCGGGCTCTCCTGGGTCTTCTTCGGTCCGCGCTCACCGCGCTGTCCTCTGCCCTGTCCGCGGTTTCTCTGTCCGTTCCTGCTTCTTCTTTCCGGACGGCCTTCCTTTCCTTCGCCCTCACCGGCGACGGTAGTGGTCTGTGCTGCCGCCTCAGCTGCTTCGCCGGCCGCTTTCACAGTCTCTTTTGCCGTTTCTTTCACGGCTTCTTTTGCCTTCGGCGCTTCCTTCGCCGCAGCCTGCTCAGCCGGGCGCTTTGCCTTCGTGGCTGCCGCCTCGCTCACTGCGCTGCCGGCTGCTCCATCCTGGGGAGCTTTTTCCGCCGGCGCGGGGGCGCTCTTCTTTACGCTGCCCTCAGTGCTCTTTGCTTTGCCGGCCCCTTTTGCTTTTTTCGTACCGCCCTTGCGCTCAGAAAACAGTTCGGAGATAAACTCCTCATCCGTTTTCTTGATCTTCGCCTCGATCACGGCTTTCTTTGCGCCGAGGCCGAAAAATCCCTTTGTCTCATGTTCGATTACGACATACTCGATATTGTCGCTGGTCGTACCAAGCCGGATCGACGCTTCGATCACTGCGTCCGCAACGGTCTTAGCGCTGATTCTGATTTTCTCTCCCATATCTGATCACTCCTCACTTCTTACCGTGCGAACTGTTATATTTTTCCACCATTCTCGCCTTGTCGGCCAGGCTGCCGGGCTTTGCCTCGGATTTTGCCGCGTCCGTATCGGACAGGGTCCTTGCCTTTTTCATGATGGAGTCAGCACCGATCGAGCGGGTGTTCACCGTCGCGTTGCTTGTCATCTGTTCGGCGGTAATTCCGCGCTTTTCTCTCTTTTTCTCTGCCTTTTCCTGGTTTTTCCTGATCATCTCGTCCATTCCGACTTTGTCGAAGCGGCGGTTGATCACGACCTGCAGGATGCTTCTGACCACGGCACCCGCGATCCAGTAGATACCGAGACCGACAGGAAGCGTCAGGCAGAATACCGCGGACATGATCGGCATGACCGTATTCATGGTCTTCATGCTGTTCGCGACCGCATTCTCCTCATCGCCTGTCTGCGTATCCGTCACCATCAGCTTGGAATTGAGCCACTGCGTGACAGCCGCGAGGACCGGAACAAGAACAGCCAGGATGACCAGAAGGATCTTCCCGTCTTTGAACGACTCCATGATGATATTCATGGGGTTGTTCGCGATATTCAGGCCGAGGAAATGGTTAAAGTGATCGATCTTAGTCTGCGTGGACGTGATCAGTTCGGACAGATCCGGAAATTTCTCCGCCAGGCCAGCCCAGTTTTCCGGTTTGAATTTATAGAGGGTGTCGATGACCTTAAGATCAGTAAGTTCCGTGACCTTTACGCCGACCTTCGTCCCGACCTCAGAGAGATATTCCAGGGCGCCGTCCGCCTGCGTCAGTTTCTGTGCAAGGGGCATGAACGCGTCCTTGACGATCGTGACATAAGCCGGAATGTTCCAGATCACGCGGTAAAGAGCGAACAGGATGGGCATCTGGATGACCAGCTGCAGACAGCTGCCCATCGGATTTACGCCGTACTTCGCGTAGACAGCCTGAGTCTCTTCCTGCATTTTCTGCATGGAGACCTGGTCCTGCTTGCCTTTGTACTTTTTCTGTACCGCCTGCAGTTCAGGGCTCATCTTTGACTGCAGTTTAGAAAACTTCTGCTGCTGCACGGTAAGCGGCAGCATCAGCACGTAAATGACAATGGTAAAGAAGATAATACACAGACCGATGTTCTCCAGACCGATTTTGGACTGGAGCCAGAAAATACCGTTCATGATGTAGCCAAGCAGGGACGCCACCTGGCCGATGATCGGCGTAGTATCTTTCGTCAATAACAACAACATATGCTTTTAGTTCCTCCCGACAGTTATGGTACGGGATCATAGCCGCCCTTTGAGAAAGGATTGCAGCGGATGATCCTCCATGCTGCTAGCGCGCCGCCTTTGATCACGCCGTATTTTTCCACTGCCTCAAGGCCGTAGCCGGAGCAGCTGGGAAAATAAGGACATTTTGTTGATTTGAGCGGCGAAAGGTAACGCTGATACATCTTTATGGATCTGATTACGATCTTTTTTGCTTTCATGTATCGTTTTTCTCTTCATTTCATGGTTTCTTCATCCAGCAGGATCTTATGGTGCCTGGCCAGATGAAGCAGTGCGCTCTCGACTTCAGGGAAACCTTTTCCCTTCGCACCAGGCCTTGCGATCACAACAATGTCAAGGCCGCCAACGAATCTGTGTTCATTTAAACGATAACTTTCGCGGATGAGTCTGGTAATGTGGTGTCTCACAACGCTGTTTCCGACTTTTTTACTGACCGATATCCCGACGCGGTTTTTCTCCGTGCCGTTCCTTACGATGATCATTACCAGATATCTGTTTCCGAATGATTTTCCGTTTCGATAGACAAACTGAAAATCTTTGTTTTTCTTCAGGGACGGGATACAAGTCATGGCTTACCTCACCGGCCGAAAGATAAGAATAGGTTTTGATATGCCGGCAGAGGCCGGAATATCAAAACCTGTTTTATCATCCACTCTGTGGTTTACGCGGATAATACTTTTCTTCCCTTGGCTCTTCTCGCGGCTAAAACTTTTCTTCCGCCAGCCGTGCTCATTCTGGCACGGAAGCCATGAACTCTCGCATGAGACCTCTTCTTAGGCTGAAATGTCATTTTCATATGTCCGGCACCTCCTTTTCCGACCAGCGGACTATCATGAACTGATCAATTTTTTCTTCTTTCAGCAGAGAACACCGCTCTTATTATATGCATAAAAAAAAACGCCGTCAAGTGCAACATTCCTTTATTTATGCGGGTTTTCGCATGTTTTATCAACAATTTGTCGACAAAATGTGGATAAAATTGTTAATAATCCCGGCCGGGAATAGTGGTCGGGAATAAAAACATTGCAGAATGAAGTTGTTTGTTTTATTATTATTGTAGGGAAATTATGTGAAGGAGCGACTATGGACACCTTAGAAATGATCCGGGATAAATGGGATGAGATTCTGCTTACTGTAAAGGAAGAGCATGATCTTTCCGATATCTCGTACAAGACCTGGCTTCGGCCGCTGACGGTCTACAGTGTCAGTGATACCAAAATCACTATTCTGGTTCCGTCCGAGCAGATGGCCGTGGATTATATCAACAAAAAGTATATGTTTCCGCTGAAGGTTGCCATCGCGGAGATCATGAAAACGGAATATGACATTGAGTTCATCCTGCCCGAGGAAGCCAAGAGCAGGGAGGATGATTCTGCCCAGAAAAGCGGTTCGAGCCGCAGCAATGTCGTCCGCTCCGCCCTGGAGAGGGCTAATCTCAACCCGAGATATACCTTTGAGACCTTCGTCGTCGGCAGCAACAACAAGTTTGCCCACGCCTGCGCCCTGGCTGTCGCGGAGTCCCCGGCCAGGATGTACAACCCTCTTTTTATTTACGGCGGTCCCGGACTGGGCAAGACGCATCTGATGCACTCGATCGCGCACTTTATCCTGGAACAGGATCCCTACAAGAAGGTCATCTATGTGACCAGTGAGCAGTTCACGAATGAACTGATCGACGCTATCCGTCACGGAAACATGGTCTCCAACAATACCGCCATCAGTTCCTTCCGCGAAAAGTACAGAAATGTGGATGTTCTCCTCATCGACGATATCCAGTTTATTATAGGAAAGGATGCGACACAGGAGGAGTTTTTCCACACTTTCAACGAACTGCACAATAACAATAAGCAGATCATTATCTCCAGTGATAAGCCCCCCAAGGAGATCGATACCCTGGAGGAGCGTTTCCGCTCCAGGTTCGAGAGCGGCATCCTCGCGGATATCTCTTCTCCGGACTATGAGACGAGGGTCGCCATCCTGCGCAAGAAGGAGGAACTGGACGGCTACAACATCAGCGCGGAAGTCATCGACTACATTGCTTCCAATATAAAGTCCAACATCCGTGAGCTGGAGGGCGCCTTCAACAAGCTGATCGCCCTGAGCCGGCTGGAGCACAAGGAGATCACGCTGGAGCTGGCCGAGCTTGCCCTTCGGGACATTATCTCCCCCGATGAGTCAAGGCCCATCACGCCGCAGGTCATCATCGATACGGTCGCCGAGCACTTCGGCATCACCTCCGCGGATATCTGCAGCAACAAGCGCAGCAGCGAGATCGTTATCCCCAGGCAGATCGTGATGTATCTGTGCCGCCATCTGCTGGACATCCCGCTGAAATCCATCGGGACCTACATCGGCAAACGCGATCACTCCACGGTGATCTACGGTGTAAAAAAGATTGAAACAGACCTGCAGACGTCGGAAACTCTGCGTACGGCTGTGGATATCATCAGGAAAAAACTGAATCCGTGAAATTCGCCCTCAACTTTATCCACTGCTTCAGGCGGATCCTCCCCCGGCGGCAAACATGCTTCCGGACGGGATCTTTCCTTTGCCTGTGCGGCGTCGGAGGGTTTTTCACATCTTAACAGCCCCTATTATGACGATTACTGATTATTTTATTTCTTTATTGTTTTGAAAGGACCCGCTGCGGTATGAAAATCATCTGTTCAAAAAGTGAACTGCTGAAGAAGATCAGTATTGTAATCAAAGCTGTACCGGCCAAGACCACCATGCCTGTTCTGGAGTGCATCCTCATCCGGGCTGAAGGCGGTGAGATCAGGTTTACGGCTAACGATATGGAACTCGGTATTGAAACGGTCGTGGAAGGCGTTATCCTGGAGGTCGGTCAGGCTGCCCTGGAGGCAAAGCTGTTCTCCGATATCGTGCGCAAGCTTCCCGAAGCTGATGTCTCGATCGAGGCGGATGCGGCCGGCAAGGCTGTGATCAGCTGTGAGAAGGCGATCTTCCGGATCACCGGCAGGGACGCGGACGAATTCTCCGCCATCCCCGTTGTGGAAAAAGAGCATCCTGTTACGGTATCGCAGTTCTCCCTGCGCGAAGCGATCCAGCAGACGATCTTTTCCATTGCGCCCAACGACACCAACAAAATGATGGCCGGCGAGCTCTTTGAGATCGAAGGAGACAGGTGGAAGATCGTTTCCCTGGACGGTCACCGCATCTCCATCCGCCAGATCACCCTGCGCGAATCCTACGATCCGGTGAAGGTCATCGTCCCGGGCAAGACCCTGGGCGAGATCGCGAAGATCCTCACGGGCGACGCGCAGGACGACGTGTACATGTATTTCACGAAGAACCACGTCATGTTCGAGTTCGACAAGACGACGGTGGTCTCCCGCCTGATCGAGGGCAACTATTTCCGCATCGACCAGATGCTGACGACGGATTACCTGACCAAGGTGATGATCAGCAAGAGAGAACTGCTCGACTGTATCGACAGGGCGACGCTCCTGGTCAAGGAGAGCGACAAAAAGCCCATCATCATGGACATCAAGGAAGACAGCATGGAGCTGAAGATCGATTCCCAGATCGGTTCCATGGATGAAGAGATCGCAATCGAAAAAGAAGGCCGCGACATGATGATCGGCTTCAATCCGCGCTACCTGATCGACGCGCTGCGCGTCATCGACGATGAGACCGTAGGCCTCTACTTCGTCAACACCAAGGCGCCGTGCTTCATCCGCGACGAGCAGCTGTCGTATATCTATCTGATCCTGCCCGTAAACTTTGTATAAAGGCGCCCGGTACAGGATTATCAATTTTTGTTGAAAAGAAGGAATAATATGTCTCAGATTTTTATCAGGGATGAGTTTATCAAGCTCGGCCAGCTGCTTAAGCTTGCCGGCCTTTGCGATACCGGCGCGGACGCCAAAGAGGTCATTCTGGAGGGTCTTGTCCAGGTGAACGGGGAGACCGCCCTGCAGAGGGGCAAAAAGGTCGTCCCCGGCGATACGGTCACCTTTGACGGGCAGACGGTCACGGTGGAAAAGAGACAGTAAAGCGCTGGTATGAGAATCGATTCGGTCAGACTGGATAATTTCCGCAATTATGAGACCCTGGAACTTCATCCCGACCCGGGGATCAATCTGTTTTACGGCGATAACGCGCAGGGGAAGACGAATATCCTCGAGGCCGTCTATGTGTGCGGCACGACGCGTTCCCACCGGGGCGGGAAGGATAAAGAGATGATCCGGTTCGGATGTGAGGAATCCCACATCCGGATGGAAGTGACAAAAAAGGAGATTCCCTGGCGCATCGATATGCACCTGAAAAAGAGCAGGGCTAAGGGAATTGCGGTGAACGGCGCCCCCATCCGGCGGGCGGGGGAGCTGCTGGGCATCTGCAATTTTGTTTTTTTCTCTCCGGAGGATCTGGGCATCATCAAGAACGGCCCCGCCCAGCGGCGCCGGTTCATGGACATGGAGCTGTGCCAGCTCGACGCCCTCTATGTGCGGGATCTTTCCGCCTACAGCAGGGTCCTCATGCAGAGGGGATCGCTGCTGCGCGACCTGCCCTTCCATCCGGAACTGGAGGATACCATCGGCGTCTGGGACCTGCAGCTTGAGCAGTACGGGACCAGGCTGATCCGCGCGAGGGAACGGTTCGTGGAAGAACTCAACGCACTGACCGGTCCCATCCACGAGCGCATCTCCGGCGGCAGAGAGTCTCTGACCATCATTTACGAGAAAAATACAGAGCCGGATAATTTTGCTGCCCAGATCAGGGAAAACGCGAAGCGGGACAGGAAGCTCAAGCTTACCCATACCGGACCGCACCGCGATGATCTGGGACTCTTCATCGGCGGCGAGGACATCCGCCGTTTCGGTTCCCAGGGGCAGCAGAGGACGGCAGCCCTTTCGCTCAAGCTCGCGGAGATCGAGCTGGTCAGGAAACGGAGCGGGGAAGGGCCTGTGCTCCTGCTTGACGACGTGCTCTCGGAACTTGACCGGGCACGGCAGCGGGATCTTTTGGACAGCATCGGCGACATACAGACTTTGATCACAGGTACGGGCACGGACGCTTTTCTCGAGAGCGGCTTCCACATCGACCGCCTGTACCAGGTGAAAGCGGGAAAGCTTGCACAGATCTGAGAATACATCGAGATGGAGGATAGAATGAGCGCAGAATACGGTGCAGATCAGATTCAGATTCTGGAAGGACTTGAGGCGGTAAGAAAACGTCCCGGTATGTACATCGGGAGTACCTCATCCCGGGGTCTGCATCATCTTGTTTATGAGATCGTGGATAATTCCATCGATGAGGCAATGGCCGGTTTCTGCGATACGATCACGGTTACTCTGCATCCGGATAATTCCGTGACGGTCGTGGACAACGGCCGCGGCATTCCCGTCGGGATCAACGCGAAAGCAGGCATTCCCGCGGTGGAGGTCGTGTTTACCATCCTGCACGCCGGCGGCAAGTTCGGCGGCGGGGGATATAAGGTCTCCGGCGGCCTGCACGGCGTGGGCGCTTCTGTCGTCAACGCCCTTTCCGAGTGGCTTGAGGTCGAGATCTTCGTACAGGGCAAGATCTATAAGCAGCGCTATGAGCGCGGCAAGGTCATGTACAAACTGGAGGTCGCGGGAACCTGTGATCCGCAGCAGACCGGCACAAGGGTGACTTTCCTGCCGGACAGCCAGATCTTTGAGGACGTGATCTTTGATTTTGACGTGCTCAAGCAGAGACTGCGGGAGATGGCGTTCCTCACGAAGAACGTGAAGATCAACCTGATCGACGAGCGCCCCGGCATGGAGCGGGAGCGCACTTTCCACTATGAGGGCGGCATCCGTGAGTTCGTCGCCTTCCTGAACCGCGGCAAGACGCCGCTCTACGAGGAGATCATCTACTGCGAGGGAGAAAAGGACGGCATTCTTGTCGAGGTCTCCATGCAGCACAATGATTCCTACACCGAAGGTACCTACAGTTTTGTCAATAACATTACGACGCCGGAGGGCGGCACGCATCTGACGGGCTTCCGCAATGCCCTGACCAAAACGTTCAACGACTACGCCAGGGCAAACAAGCTGCTCAAGGACAGCGAGGCGAACCTGAGCGGCGATGATATACGCGAAGGCCTGACCGCGATCGTGAGCATCAAGATCGAGGAGCCCCAGTTTGAGGGGCAGACGAAACAGAAGCTGGGAAACAGCGAGGCGAGGAGCGCCGTGGAATCGGTGGTGACTGACCAGCTCGAGGTATTCCTGGAGCAGCATCCGCAGGTCGCCAGAAAGATCGTGGACAAATCGGTGCTCGCGCAGAGAGCGAGAGAGGCGGCGCGCAAGGCGAGGGAGATCACGCGCAGAAAATCCGCGCTGGAGGGGCTTGCCCTTCCCGGCAAGCTTGCGGACTGCACGGACAAGGACCCGTCCCACTGTGAGATCTATATCGTTGAGGGCGACTCCGCCGGCGGCTCCGCAAAGGAAGCCAGAAGCCGCGCGACCCAGGCTATCCTGCCGCTGCGCGGCAAGATCCTCAATGTGGAAAAGGCCAGACTTGACCGCATCTACGGGAACGCGGAGATCAAGGCCATGATCACAGCCTTCGGTACCGGCATCCATGAGGATTTTGATATCACCAAGCTGCGCTACGACAAGATCATCATCATGACCGATGCCGATGTGGACGGCGCCCACATCGCGACCCTCCTGCTCACCTTCCTTTACCGGTTCATGCCGGAGCTGATCAGGCAGGGCCATGTTTACCTGGCTACGCCGCCGCTGTATAAGCTGGAGAAAAACAAGAAGGTCTGGTACGCCTACAGCGACGAACAGCTGGCAGATATCATTGCCGAGGTCGGCAGGGACCAGAACAATAAGATCCAGCGGTACAAAGGTCTTGGCGAGATGGACGCGGAACAGCTGTGGGAGACGACGATGGATCCGAAGCGCAGGATCTTAAAGCGGGTCAACATGAGCGGCGATGACGCCGCCGCCCTTGATCTGACCTTCACCACGCTGATGGGCGACCAGGTCGAACCGCGCCGGGAGTTTATCGAAGAGAACGCACAGAGAGTCAGAAACCTTGATATTTAAAATCTATCAGAACATGCGAGGACAGACTTTTGGAAGATACGATTTTTGATCAGATTCAGGAAGTAGATCTGCAAAAGACCATGGAGGAGTCCTACATTGATTACGCGATGAGCGTAATTGCCTCCAGGGCCCTGCCGGACGCGAGGGACGGTCTTAAGCCCGTGCAGCGCAGAGTCCTGTACTCCATGATCGAACTGAATAACGGTCCCGACAAGCCGCACCGCAAATGCGCGCGTATCGTCGGCGATACGATGGGTAAATACCATCCCCACGGGGACAGCTCGATCTACGGGGCGCTGGTCAACATGGCGCAGCCCTGGTCGACGCGCTACCCGCTCGTGGACGGTCACGGCAATTTCGGTTCCGTGGACGGCGACGGCGCGGCTGCCATGCGTTACACGGAGGCGCGCCTGAGCAGGATCTCCATGGAGATGCTCGCGGACATCGGCAAGGATACCGTGGACTTTGTCCCGAACTTTGATGAGACCGAAAAGGAACCGGTGGTCCTGCCCTCCCGTTTCCCCAACCTTCTGGTGAACGGGACGACGGGCATCGCGGTGGGTATGGCGACGAACATCCCGCCGCACAATCTGCGGGAGGTCATCGCGGCCTTAAACCGCATTATCGAGGATAAGATCGAGGACAGGGAGCCCACCTCCCTGGAGGAGATCATGACGATCATCAAGGGGCCGGATTTCCCGACCGGCGCGATGATCATGGGCAGAAGGGGCATCGAGGAGGCCTACCGCACCGGACGCGGAAAGATCCGGGTGCGCGCCGTCACGGATATCGAGACCCTGCCCAACGGAAAGAGCAAGATCGTGGTGACGGAGCTGCCGTACCTGGTCAACAAGGCCCGCCTGATCGAGAAGATGGCGGAGCTGGTCAGGGACCGCAGGATAGAGGGCATCACGGGAATCACGGACGAGTCCAGCCGCGAGGGGATGCGGATCAGCATCGACGTGCGGCGCGACGCCAACGCGAACGTGATCCTGAACCAGCTTTTCCGGCATACCCAGCTGCAGGATACCTTCGGCGTCATCATGCTGGCCCTCGACGGGAACCGGCCGAAGGTGATGAATCTCCTGGAGATGCTGAACATCTACCTGCGGCACCAGGAGGACGTCGTCACCAGACGGACGAAGTACGACCTGAACCGCGCGCAGGAACGCGCGCATATCCTGGAAGGCCTGCTGAAGGCCCTCGATTTTATCGATGAAGTGATCGCCATCATCCGCGGCAGCCGGACGACGCCGGAAGCCAAGGAAGGGCTGATCGCCCGCTTCGAGCTCTCCGACGTCCAGGCCCAGGCGATCGTGGACATGCGTCTGCGCACCCTGACCGGTCTGGAAAGAGAGAAGCTGGAGAACGAGTACAAGGAGCTGATGGCAAAGATCAGAGAGCTGCAGGCCATCCTGGGCGATGAAAAGCTGCTGCTCGGCGTCATCCGCGACGAGCTGACCATCGTCAGCGAGAAGTACGGGGACGAGAGAAGGACCCAGTTCGGGCATGATGTCTTCGATTTTACCACCGAGGAGCTCATCCCGAAGGAGACCGTCGTGATCACGCGGACGCGCCTGGGCTACATCAAGCGGATGTCTGAGGACACCTTCCACAGCCAGGGCCGCGGCGGCAAGGGCGTGAAGGGACTCCAGACGCTGGAGGATGACTACATCGAGGACATCCTCATGACCGGCACCCACCACTACCTGATGTTCTTTACGAACCTGGGCAGGGTATACCGGCTCAAGGCCTACGAGATCCCGGAGGCGGGCAGGACGGCGAGGGGCGTTGCCCTGATCAACCTGCTGCAGCTGATGCCGGACGAGAAGATCTCCGCGGTCATTCCGGTGCGGCGGTTTGAGGAAGGCAGATACATGTTTATGGTCACCCGCATGGGGATCATCAAAAAGACGCCGCTGATGCAGTACGCGAACGTGCGCAAAAACGGCCTTGCGGCGATCAGCCTGCGGGACGGCGACGAGCTGGTCGGCGTGCGCGTGGTCCACGGGGACAGCCATGTGTTCCTTGTCTCCCGCTTCGGCCAGTGCATCCGCTTTGACCTGACCGAGGTGCGCAGCATCGGCCGCTCCTCCATGGGCGTGACGGGCATGCGCCTGGCGAAAGGCGATGAGGTCGTCTCCCTGCAGACGGATTACGACGGCGACCATCTGCTCGTGGTATCGGAAAAGGGCATGGGCAAGCTGGTGCCGATCGCGTCCTTTGACCCGCATCACCGCGGCGGCAAGGGCATCCGGTGCTATAACGTGACAGAGCGCTCGGGGAAGGTATTTACCTCGATGATTCTGTATCCGGACAATGAGATCATGCTGATCAACAGCTCCGGCACGGTCATCCGGCTCCTGTGCGAGGAGATCTCCATCCAGGGACGGACGAGCACGGGCGTGCGCCTGATGAACCTGAAGGAAGGCGAGAGCATTGCCGGCCTGACCAGAGTCCCGGAGGAGCATTCCGTCGAGACCACGACGGATACCGAGGAAGAGGATCCGGAGGAATACCTGGAAGAAGAGCAGGATGTCTACGGGGATGAGGACACGCCCGAGGATCCTGAGGACGGAGAAGACGACGAGTAAGCTGCCTGCCGCACCTTAGGCGGCGCTCCGGCGCTTTTCATGGGAATAGGCGGTAAGAGGGGGGACTGCTGCTGTCCGTGGCGGTCTTCTCTCACGTTCATGAAGGACGGATGTGAGAATGAAAGCAAAAGACAATACGCTCCTTTACGTGATTATTTTTGTGCTCCTGTTCGTGATCGGGGTCATGAGCTTTTTCCTGATGCGGGCCTATCGGAGCCGCGATCTTAAGCGGAGCGCGGCCGGGGAGGCGGCCACTGTCAGCGAACAGGACGCCAGTCTGCACGCCGGGGACGGCCCGGAGAGCTTCGGGACGGAATCGGTCTTTGCCGGTGAGGAGACCGGGATGACCGAGGACCTTACCGAGGCGGCGGAGGAATCGGTGTTCGGCGAAGGGGAAGAGGCGATGACCGAAGCCCTTACCGAACAGGCGGCTCCCGAGACGGAGACCGAGCCGGTGAAGAACGGCTTTAAGGTCTGCCTGGATCCCGGACATCAGGGATCGGACATCGACATGAGCGAGCCGGAACCGATCGGACCGGGCGCGGAGGAGACGAAGGCGAAGGCCACCACCGGGACCCAGGGGAATTACACCGGCGTTCCCGAATACCGGCTGAACCTGGATATCGCCATCGAAGTGCGCGACCTGCTGGAAGCGCGCGGCTACGAAGTGGTGATGACCAGGACCATCCACGAGGCGGCGATCAGCAACAGCGAAAGAGCGCAGCTGGCTGCGGCAGAGGGCTGCGATATCTCGGTGCGCATCCACGCGAACAGCTCGGAGGATACGTCGATCAGCGGCGCCCTTGCCATGTGCGTGACGCCCGAAAACCCCTACGCCCCGCAGATCTACGAGGAGAGCCGCAGGCTGTCCGAGACGGTGCTGGGCGCCTACTGCGCACAGACGGGCATGAACAACCTGGGCATCCAGGAGACGGACGGGATGACGGGGCTCAACTGGAGCACCATCCCGGTGACCATTCTGGAGATGGGCTTTATGAGCAATGAGAGCGACGATACCAGGATGCAGGAGGAAAGCTTCCGGGAGAAGATGGTCCTCGGCATCGCGGACGGCATCGACGCCTATTTCGGCCTGACCGGCGAGACGGCGGGCGAAGAGGAAGCCGGCACGGAAGGCGCCGGACAGGAAGAGGTCCCTGAGGACGAAGGGCCCGCGGGCGAAGCCGCCAGCCAGGTCTTTGCGGGCAGGGAGGCGATGGGCGAGCGCTGGAGCCTCTGCGTCATCGACCTTGCCGGAGATAAGACCTACCAGCACGGGGCGAACCTGAAGATGCAGTCGGCCAGCGTGATCAAGTGCTTCATCATGGGCGCGGTCTATGACCGGATCTGCTACCCCGCCTCCGAGGAGACCGCGATCACCTATCCGGAGTCCTACGAAGGAGAGCTGCGCTCCCTTCTCGAGCAGATGATCTCGGTCAGCGACAACGCCGCGGCGAACCGCCTGATCGAAATTCTGGGCAAGGATGATTTTGCCGCCGGCGCAGAGATCGTCAATCAGTTCTGCGTTGAGCACGGCTACACCGGGAGCAGCGTGGGCAGACGGTTCCTGGAGGAAAATCCCTCCGGCGACAATTATACCTGCGCGGCGGACTGCGCAAAGATCCTTGCGGATATCTACCGGGGCGAACTGGTGAGCCCCGAGGCTTCGGAAAAAATGCTGGGCCTGCTGAAAATGCAGACCAACCTCTCCAAGATCCCGTCCGGCCTGCCGGAGGGGACGCAGACGGCCAACAAGACCGGCGAGATGCCCGAGGGCTACGGCCTCGGCTGCATCGAGAACGACATGGCGATCGTCTACGGACCGGAGGGGGACTACGCGATCGCGGTGCTCTCCAATGAGCTCGCGGGCAGAAATGACGAAGCAGTCTCCGCCATCCGCCGGGTCTCCACCATCGTGTGGAACTGGTTCGGCGGCGTAACAGAGGAGGCCGCGGCGTAAGGGCCCGGCCGGACTGCCTGCCTACACCGGACTACTTACACCGGATTACGTACAGAGGGAGTGAACAGATACATGGGAGTGCGCACATCTGCCGCCATCGCGGCGGCAAAGATCATGAGCGCCGCCTGCAGGCTGATCGGAAAGCAGGGCGTGACGTACGCCGGCAAGCTGGCCATGCGGATCGATCCCGGCATCCTGAAAAAGCTTTCGGGACAGGTGGAAAAGAAGATCCTCGTGGTGTGCGGGACGAACGGAAAGACAACGACGAACAATCTGCTCTGCGCCGCCCTGGAGGGTGAGGGGAACCGCGTGGTGTGCAACCGCACGGGCTCCAACATGCTGATGGGCGTGGCGGCCGCCTTTGTGCTGGCGGCTGACCTGCGCGGCAGGCTGCGCGCCGACTATGCCTGCATCGAGATCGACGAGGCGTCGGCGGTGCGTGTGTTCCCGCATATGAAACCGGATCTGATGATCCTGACCAACCTGTTCCGGGATCAGCTCGACCGCTACGGCGAGATCGACCTGACCATGGAAAAGCTTTCCGACGCGATCAAGCTCGTTCCCGACCTGGAGATCGCGGTGAACGCGGACGATCCGCTGTGCACCTGGCTTGCGCAGGAGAGCGGCAGGAAGACGGTCACCTTCGGCATCAGCCGGCAGGTCTACACTGAGCAGTCTTCGCGGGAGATCCGGGAGGGCCAGTTCTGCAAATGCTGCGGGACCGCGCTCGAATACAGCTTTTACCATTACAGCCAGATGGGCGACTACCGCTGCCCGAAGTGCGGGTTCGCGCGTCCCCCCATCCGGTATGACGCCGCGGAGGTCTCGCTGTCGGACGGCCTTGCCTTTACGGTGGACGGCCGGCGGATCAGCGTGGATTACCGGGGATTTTACAACATCTACAACATCCTCGCTGCCTATGCGGGCGCGACGGAGGCGGGGGAAGCCCTTCCCCATCTGGACGGTGTCCTCAAAGGGTACGATCCGGCCTTCGGCCGCAACGAGCTGTTTTCCATCGGCGGCGCCAGGGTACTGCTGAACCTGGCCAAGAATCCGGCGGGATTTAACCAGAATATTTCTTCCGTCATGACGGATACATCGCCCAAAGACCTGATCATCGTGATCAACGACAATGCCCAGGACGGCACCGATGTTTCCTGGCTGTGGGACGTGGACTTCGACCGCCTCGCGGATGAGTCGGTCCGCTCGGTCACGGTCAGCGGCATCCGCGGACGGGACATGCAGCTGCGGCTCAAGTATGTGGATATCCCCTCGACGCTGGAGGAGAGCGTGGAGGAGGCCATCCGCAAACGCCTCGCGGACGGATGCGGCAATCTCTACGTGCTGGTCAACTATACGGCGCTGTACCACACGCATCAGATCCTGAAGGAGATGGAGAAGCGAAAGTGAAAAAGGGACTGACCATCGGGCATCTTTATCCCGATCTGCTTAATCTGTACGGCGACAGGGGCAACATCCAGTGCCTGAGAAAGCGCCTTGAATGGCGCGGCTATGAGGCGGATGTCCTGGAATTTACGCTGGATGACAAGATCGACTTCAACCGGCTCGACCTTGTCCTGCTGGGCGGCGGCTCGGACCGGGAGCAGATGATCGTCTGCAAAAAGCTGCGGGATATCCGGAAGGATTTTTCCGCCTTTGTGGAGGACGGCGGCGCTGTGCTGGCCGTCTGCGGCGGCTATCAGCTGCTGGGCCACTACTACGACACCCAGGAGGGACGGATCGAGGGGCTCTCCCTCGTGGACCTCTACACGGAGCAGGGCAGCCCGAGGCTGATCTCCAACGAGGTGATCATCGGACCGGATTTCTCAATGCCGATCGTGGGGTTTGAGAACCACGGCGGCAGGACCTTCATCGGGGAGAACCGGCCGCTGGGACAGGTAAAGTTCGGTTTCGGCAACAACGGACAGGACGGACAGGAGGGCGTGCTCTACCGCAACGTGGTGGGCACCTACCTGCACGGGCCGCTCCTGCCGAAAAATCCGCACGTGTGCGACTATCTTCTCTCCAGAGCCCTGGAGAGAAAGTACGGGGAAGCTTCCCTTGAACCTCTGGACGATACCCAGGAGGAGGAGGCGAACCGCAGCATCGTAAAACGCTTTGCGGGAGGAAACGCATGAAAAAGAAAGTGCTGTATCTGCTGACCCTCGCCCTGCTCGCGGCGGTGCCCGCTTTGCAGGCATACGCCGAGGAAGAGTATTACGAAGAAGAGTACGAGGAGGACGGGGAAGAGGAGGAGGAGACGGAGTATATTCCGGAATACCTCTACGATCCCATCCAGTCCAACGAGATCGAGGGATGGCCCCAGGGCCCCGCGGTGCGGGCCGCATCCGCCCTTGTGATGGATCTTGATACCGGCGCGCAGCTCTACGCGAAGGGCATCTACGACAAGCGCTATCCGGCCAGCATCACCAAGATCATGACCGGCATGATCATCGTGGAAAACTGCGACCTCGATGATGAGATCACCTTCTCCAACCACGTCTATGAGCTTGAGGAGAACGCGAGCAACGTCGCCCTTGAAGAAGGGGAGACGATGACCATCGGCGACGCGGTCTACGCCCTGATGCTGGAGTCCGCCAACGACGCGGGCAACGGCCTGGCGGAGTACTACTCCGGCAGCAACAGCAGCTTTGCCGATGTGATGAACGCGAAGGCGGCGGAGCTGGGCTGCGTGAATACGCACTTTACGAACCCCCACGGCCTGCACAATGACGACCATTACACCTGCGCCTACGATATGGCGCTGATCGCGCGGGCGGCCTGGCAGATCCCGAAGATGCGGGAGATCCTGCAGACGACCCTCTACCACTGCCCGGAGACGAACAAGGTGGAAGAGCGCTACTTCGTCATGCACCACAAGATGATCCAGGAGGAGAGCGACTACTACCGGGACTGGTGCAGGGGCGGCAAGACGGGTTTCACCTCGGACGCCTGGGCGACGCTGGTCACCTACGGGGAAAAGGACGGACAGAACCTGGTCTGCGTGGTGATGCGCGAGCTGAACATGGACTGGTGCTACGAGGAAACGATCCAGCTGATGAACTACGGCTTTGACGAGTTCGAGAACATCAGCCTCGGCTACGATGCTTCGGGAAAAAGCTTCTACGGCCTGATGGGCCTGGACTACCTGGGCACCGGAAAGAATCTTTCCCATGTGTCCTGGCTGGAGCAGCCGGTCATCTCTTCGACGCAGGCCGGGACGGTAACGGTCCCCAACGGCTGGTCGGGACAGGAGCTTTCCACCGAGGGATCCCTCTCGGAGGGACTTGAGGGCACGCTCACCTACACCCGCGGCGACCAGGTGCTCGGCACCTCCTCCATGCGCTTTACCCCGGTCAATTTCGCGGTGAGCCTGCCCTACCAGCGGGAGCTGGACATGGAGAAGATCCTCGCCTCCTCGGAGACGGTGAGGAAATCCCGCGAGGTGCAGGAGGTCGCGGATGCGGCCCTGGAGAATATCCGGACCGCGGTGGACAAAAATGCAGCGCGGATCTCCGGGTTCATCGAGGAGAACCGCCTGGCCGTGCTGATCGCCGGCGGCGGACTGCTGCTCCTGGTCCTTGCCCTGATCTTTATCCTGCTGGCCCGGTGCTCGACCGACGCCCGGCTGCAGAAAAAGAAGAGGCAGGAGGAGAGAGCGAGACTGCGCCGCGAGGAGGAGATCGACCGGCAGACCACCGAGGAGATCGAGCAGGAGCTGAGGGCGGCCATGGAGGAAGAGGCGAAGAAACGCGCCGAAGAGGAAGCCCGCCGCAGGGCGCAGGAAGAGGAAGAGGCACAGCTTCGCGAGACCGAGCAGATCATCGAGGAACTCTCGGGCAAAAAAAAGTAAGGCAGGAAAGAAACAGGAGAAGGAAGGAAAAGTCTTCAATTACGGAAACCCTATCACAGCAGATTGCGTATGCAACAGGAAAGGAAGCGACAGAGTATGAATTGGGTAGCTCCGATCAAGGACGAAAAGACATTTAAGGACTTTGAGGAACGACTTCGTATGATGGGCAGCAAGTACTACATCATGTTCGAGATCGGCGTGGGTACCGGCCTTCAGCTGCAGGATGTGCTGAAGCTGCGGGTGCGTGACGTGAAAGACAAAGAATTCCTGGAGGTCTTTATCGGGACGAGGAGAGTGCGGCGGGTATTCCGCTTTTCCGACGAGCTTCGCGAGGCGATCGCGGCGTATACGGCGGATATGGATCCGGACGGTTATCTGATCGTTGGACACGCCGGATCGAAAACGCCGCTCTCAAGGGAACAGGCTTACCGGGCGCTGCGCCATGCCGGCGCGAGCATCGGCCTGACGTCCATCGGCGCGCAGACCATGAGAAAGACTTTTGCCTGGCGGTATTACCATGCGACGGGGGATATCTACTATCTGCAGAATCTCCTGAACCACGCGTCAGCCGCCATTACCTACCGCTATATCGGCGAGGAGCCTGTCGACCCCGGCCAGGTCAAGAGCTTTACCCGGGCGGATCCCGCCCAGAGCCGCCGGGAGCTGCTCTGCCAGGAGGGCGGCAAGAAGAGGATCGGACAGATCAGCGCCTTCCTGGAGAAGGTGAACGCCCGCCTGGAGGATGATCTCGACGACGAGACCTGCTCCAGGATATACAGCATGCTGCTGGAGATGGAAGATGCGGTCAGCAATTATGAAGAAGGCCGGCGTTAATCGCCGGCCTGTCTGCGGATCCTGCGCTTAACGCGCAGGATCTCCTGTTTTTCCCGGATATCCAGGGCTTCTTCGGGGGTGATGAGCTTGAGCGTCTTGACGACGTAGGTGCGTCCCTCCCTGTCCTGGCGCATGCGGGCCTTGCCCTTGAGCCAGCCGTGTTCCTCGCACCAGGCCAGACACTGATAGTTTCGTCCGCTGGAAAACCAGCGGATTTTTTTTCGCGCGTTCTGCCCGCAGACGATGCAGCGGGTAGAGGCGACGACGCGGTCCCGGATGGCCTCGTGCCGGTCGCGGAAGGGCCTGGAGATAAACTTGCGGTAGCCCGGGTACTGGACCGAGATCTCCTCTTTGCGCGTCTGCGGCGTCCGGTAGTAGTCGATGGAGGAGTTCTCCCGGATGACCTCGGGCGGGATCTTCTGCAGGATCCGGGCCGTGTAGAAGGCGTCCGCGAAGGCGTCGTGGAATTCCTCCTCCTCCGGGAGGGAGAGGTAATGGGCGGCCCACTCCAGGGAGCGCCTGGTCTTCCTGTCCTCATAGACGATGCTGAACAGCTTCTGGACGTCGTAGTAGAAGAAGGGCCAGGGGAAGGGCGCCTCCATCCCGTGCCAGGCGATGTTGCGCTGCAGCTCGGTCAGGTCGGAGCTTCCCCAGATGCAGAAGGCCGGGTCCGGCCCGCACCAGTCGAGGAAGGCGGAAAAGACCTCCGGAAAGGTGCGCTTCCCGGCAAAATCCGTCTCCCGCAGATGCACGACCTGGCGGGTGCGGAAATGCAGGGTGGTATAGACCTGCGGACGCACGATCTCCCGGAAGGTATCCGTGATCTCAAGATCCTCAGAGAGGCGCACCGCGCCGAATTCGATAATTTCAAAGGGCAGCCGGGGATCCTCCCCGCGTTTTCCCTGGGGACACTGGTTCCATTCCAGGTCCAGTACGATATAATTCATCCTGTTGCTCCTTACCGGTAATACCGACAGTGTATCATTCCCGGAGCAAAAAGTACATAAGTGAGGAAAAATCCCTGTTTTTCCCGCAAAGAGGGGCTTGACGGCGGGCAGATTTAGCAGTATGGTATTCCCCGTACATAACACTTTTTACAATTTTATATTTGCTTTTCTCTTATTCAGAGTGGCGGAGGTACATAGGACCGGTGAAACCACGGCAACCCCAGCATGCTGGAAGGTGCCAACCTGAGCGAGTGATCTCGAACAATAAGGGGATTTGACCGACCAGGCCCCCTCATTTTCGAATGAGGGGTTTTTTGATTAGAAAAGCAAGGAAAGGAAGAACATGGCAGAAAAAGTATTGTTTACCTCAGAATCCGTTACCGAGGGGCATCCGGATAAGGTCTGCGACCAGATCTCCGACGCGGTACTGGACGCGCTGGTCGCACAGGACCCGATGAGCCGCGTGGCCTGCGAGACGGCCTGCACCACGGGCATGGTCCTGCTGATGGGCGAGATCACCTCCACGGCCCAGGTGGATTACCAGAAGATCGTGCGGGACACGGTGCGCGAGATCGGGTACACGAAGAGCGAGTACGGCTTTGACGCGGACACCTGCGCCGTCCTCACCGCCCTTGACAGACAGTCCGGCGATATCGCGATGGGCGTTGACAAGGCGCTGGAGGCGAAGAGCGGCGAGATGAGCGACGACGAGATCGAAGCGATCGGCGCCGGCGACCAGGGCATGATGTTCGGCTTCGCCTGCGACGAGACCGACGACTATATGCCCTATCCGATCTGGCTGGCCCACAAGCTGTCCCTCCGCCTGACGAAGGTGAGAAAGGACGGCACCATCCCGTACCTGCGTCCCGACGGAAAGACCCAGGTCTCCGTGGAATACGTGGACGGGCGTCCCGCCCGCCTCGACGCGGTGGTCCTCTCCACCCAGCACGACGCTGACGTGACCCAGGAGCAGATCCACGAGGATATCCGCAGGCACGTGTTCGACGCGGTGCTTCCGGAGAACATGACGGACGCGGACACGAAGTATTTCGTGAACCCGACGGGCCGCTTCGTCATCGGCGGACCCCACGGCGACAGCGGACTGACCGGCAGAAAGATCATCGTCGACACCTACGGCGGATACGCCAGACACGGCGGCGGCGCCTTCTCCGGCAAGGACTGCACGAAGGTGGACCGCAGCGCGGCCTACGCTGCCCGCTATGCGGCGAAGAACCTGGTGGCCGCCGGTCTTGCCTCCCGCTGCGAGATCCAGCTCTCCTACGCGATCGGCGTGGCGAGACCGACCTCTGTGATGGTCAACACCTTCGGCACCGGCAAGCTCTCCGATGAGAAGCTCACGGACATCGTCCGCGACACCTTCGACCTTCGCCCGGCCGGCATCATCCGCATGCTGGACCTTCGCCGTCCGATCTACAAGCAGACGGCCTCCTACGGCCACTTCGGCAGAAACGATCTGGACCTGCCCTGGGAGCGTCTGGACAAGGCGGACGCGCTGCGCGCGTATCTTTGATAACTGAAATACCGGTGGGGGGCGCCGCTTAACGCGGCGCCCCTCTTTTTTAAACGGAGCTTTCATTTATGTGATTTGGTGTCCTCTTATGTCGGAAGCACCCGCCAAACTCAAGAAAATTCGTTTGTCTGGGTGCATTCCGCCATTTCGAGGCCACTTGGCATGTTCTTATTATGTACGGCGCAGGCATCCTCAGCAAACGATAGGTTTTGTGTTTGCGGGGGATGCCTGCGCCAAGTTTACAAAATATTTAGATTGCCCCCCGCCGCGCTGTGGTATAGTTAAGCAGAGCCCCCGGGGCGCGGCGCAAGAAGCGCCTCTCGGGCAGACGGAGGTATGACATGAAACTGAGGACGAGGCTGATCATCTCCTTCGGCGCGGTGATTCTTATTCCGCTGCTGCTGTTCGGGACGATGATCACGGTGTTTTCGCGCATCCAGATCCGCGCCATCGAGCAGACCTACGGGATCTCCTTTCCGAACGGTCTGTTTTCCGGCTCGGCGATGATCCTCAGCCGGACGGTGGAGGAGTCGGTGCGCGGGATCGAAAAGACGGCGCAGGAGGATCCTGATTCGCTGCTCTCCTACCAGACCCTGCAGGAGATCGACGAGGAGCTGGAGAAAAAGCACTCGTTCCTGCTGGTGCGCAGCGGCAGCGACGGCAGCGAGGTCTACTACTGCAGCCGCGCGGACGACGCGGAGCAGATCGCGGATCAGCTTCCGCCCTTCGGGGACGAGGCGGCCGCGGGCAGTACCGGCGTGTTTATCGGGGAGGAAAAGCAGCTTCTGGTGCGCCAGGTGGACGTGACCTTTACCGACGGGAGCCGGGCGAGCGTGTTCGTCCTGTCCCCCTCGGGCATCCTGCTTCCGGAGATGCGCGCCCTCCTGGTGGAGGCCTTTGCGTTTACTATTCTTATCCTTATCATCACCGCCGTCTTTCTGAGCATCTGGATCTACACCGGCATCAACGCGCCGATCGGGAAGCTGCGGGACGCGACCCGCAGGATCGCGGACGGGGACCTGGACTTTTCCCTCGAGGCGGAGGGCGAGAGTGAGATCAGCTATCTCTTCCGGGATTTCGAGGCGATGCGCAAAAAGCTGAAGGAGTCGGAGGAGACCAAGGAGCGCTACGACCGGGAGAACCGGGAACTGATCAGCAATATTTCCCACGACCTGAAGACGCCGATCACGACGGTCAAGGGCTACGTGGAGGGCATCATGGACGGGGTCGCGGACACGCCGGAGAAGATGGACCGCTACATCAAGACCATCTACAGCAAGGCCTGCGACATGGAGCGCCTGGTGAACGAGCTGACCTTCTACTCCAAGATCGACACCAACCGCATCCCCTACACCTTCCACAAGATCAATGTGGCGGAGTATTTTGAGGACTGTGCCGAGGAGGTCGGCATGGAGATGGAGGAGAAGGGCATCCGCTTCTCCTACAGCAACACCGTGGATCCCTCCGTCGTCGTCATCGCCGACGCGGAACAGATGAAGCGCGTGATCAATAATATCATCGGCAACAGCGTCAAGTACATGGACAAGCCGGACAAGCACATCCAGCTGCGCATCCGGGACGCGGGCGACTTTATCCAGGTGGAGATCGAGGATAACGGGAAGGGAATCGCGGTGAAGGACCTGCCCAGCATCTTCGACCGCTTCTACCGCACCGACGCATCGCGCAGCAGCGCCCAGGGCGGCAGCGGGATCGGCCTTTCCATCGTGCGCAAGATCGTGGAGGATCACGGCGGCAGGATTTGGGCGAGCAGCACCCTGGGCCGGGGCACGACCATGACCTTTGTACTGAGAAAATACCAGGAGGTACCGGCATGAGCAGAATTCTGATCGTCGAGGACGAGGTGAGCATCGCTGACCTGGAAAAAGATTACCTGGAACTGGCAGGCTTTGAGGTGGAGATCGAGACGGACGGGGAAAAGGGTCTTGCCCGCGCCCTGGAGGGGGATATCGACCTGCTGATCCTGGACCTGATGCTGCCGTCCTTAAGCGGCTTTGAGATCTGCCGTCAGGTGCGGGAAAAGAAGGACATTCCGATCATCCTGATCTCGGCGAAAAAGGATGACATCGACAAGATCCGCGGCCTGGGCCTTGGCGCGGACGACTATATGACCAAGCCCTTCAGCCCCAGCGAGATGGTGGCCAGGGTGAAGGCCCATCTTGCCCGGTACGAGCGGCTGGTGAGCAGCAGCGCGCCGGTAGGCGACATCATCGAGATCCGGGGCCTGAAGATCGACAAGACCGCGCGGCGGGTCTGGGTGAACGGCACGGAAAAGCCCTTTACCACCAAGGAGTTCGACCTGCTCACCTTCCTCGCCCAGAACCCCGACCACGTCTTTACCAAGGACGAGCTGTTCCGGGAGATCTGGGACATGGAATCCATCGGGGACATCGCGACGGTGACCGTGCACATCAAGAAGATCCGCGAGAAAATCGAAGAAAATACGTCCAAGCCCCAGTACATCGAGACGATCTGGGGCGTGGGCTACCGGTTCCGCAGATGAGCGCGCAGGAGATGGCCCCCGTATACCTGACGGGGCGGGAGGACGGCCCCGCGGTCCTGTTTGAGGACGCGGACATCCTGGTCTGCGAAAAGCCGGCGGGCCTTGCCACCGAAAGCGGTCTGACGGGCGGCGCGGACCTGGCGGGGATGCTGCGCCTCTACCTGAAGGAGAAAAACGGCGGCGCAGGCGCGCCCTATCTCGGTCTCGTGCACCGGCTCGACCAGCCCGTGCGCGGCCTGCTGGTCTTCGCGAAGACGAAACGCGCCGCGGCGGACCTCGGCGCCCAGGTCACGGACGGGCGCATGGAGAAGACCTATCTGGCGATGGTCCGCCTCCCGGAGGATAAGCCTGACGAGGCGAGGCTTGAAGACTATCTGGCGCGGGACAGGGGCGGCAGCCGGATAGCCGCGCCGGGGGAGGCGGAGGCAAAACGGGCCGTCCTTTCCTACCGCGTGCTGGAGCGGACGGGGGATACCGGGCTGCTCATGGTGCGCCTTGAGACCGGCAGGCGCCACCAGATCCGCGTGCAGCTGTCCGCGGCGGGCATGCCCATCCTGGGGGACCGGCGCTACGGCAGCGGCGGGGACTATCCCTTCCCGGCCCTGTGCTCCGCGCGCCTCTGCTTTGACCACCCGTGCACCCGCAGAAGGATGGCGTTCGAAAAACTGCCCTCGGGCGGCGCCTGGGCGGAGAGCCCGCTCCTGAAGGCGGCCCCGGCGGCCGGAAGCTCCTCTTTCTTTTCCGCGTAAAAGGTGATATAATGCGTGGTCAGGAGCGTGTGGGCATATGCAGGAAAAAAGGGATGTCAGGAGCGCGCTGGCTGCCAGTTTCCGCGAACTCGTGCTGGAGAAGCCGGTGGAAAAGATCACGATCAAGGAGATCACGGATCGCACAGGAGTGATCCGTGTGACTTTTTATAACCATTTTCAGGATAAATATGAGGTCCTGGAATGGATCTGCCGTCAGGAACTGCTGCTCCCGGCCCGCGCCCTTCTCGAAAACCGCATGGAGACCGAGGCGGTCACCTTCCTGTTCACCGCCCTGGCCAACCACAGGGAATTCTATCTCCACGCGGCAAAGCTGGAGGGGCAGAACTCCTTCGCGCGCATCCTGAAGGAGGGCATCGCCTCCCTGGTGGAGGCCTATACGCAGACGTACGGCAGGGAGGGAAGCGGAAAATTCGCCTGGCTCACGCCCGCGCGCAGTGCCGGCTATATCGCCCAGAGCCTGACCTACATCATCCTGGAATGGATCGCGGACGGCATGAAGGAGCCGCCGGCGCGGATGGCGCAGATCTATCTGTACCTGTCGGGCTGGCAGCAGCGGACCGCGGACGGAGGGAAAAAAGAATAATGCAGCTTAAGGCGGAGCCTGCCGCGCGGCCCCACGGGGCCGCGGGGGGCTCCGCTTTTGTTCTGGACAAGCAGGAGGAAATACCGTAAAATAAATACAATCCGGCCATTATGCGCCGCCGGCATTTTCAGCAGAAGAAGCGATAAAGGAGCGACAGGATGAAGGATTGGATGAAGCTTGCGAGGGGAATCGCCCTCCTTACCCAGTTCGGCCTTTCCCTGGTCACGCCGCTGCTTTTGTGCGTCGGGATCTGCTGGTGGCTGACCGTGCGCCGGGGCGCTCCGGGCTGGGTCTTTATCCCCGGCTTTTTCCTTGGCCTGGGCGGGTCCTTCGCGACCGCGCGCCGGCTCTACCTGTCGGTGACACAGAAGGAAAAGGAAAGCAGGAAAAAGAAACGGGGCATCTCGTTTAATTCCCATGACTGAAAGGAAGCGGGCAAGATGAACATACAACCTGCGGTGAAACGGGAGACCATGCGCGTGGCGGCGTTTACCGCTGCCGGGACAGTGGTCATGATCGCGCTGTTCGCGCTGGGCAGGGCCATCTGGCCGGACTACGTTCCCTTCGACTGGCGGGTCATTCTCGGCGGCGCAGGGGGCTGCATCGTGGCCATCCTCAATTTCTTCCTGATGGGGCTTACCGTGCAGAAGGTCGCGGCCCAGGAGGACGAGGAGAGGGCAAGGCTGATCATGAAGTCCAGCTATTCACGGCGCACGCTCATGCAGCTGCTCTGGATCATCCTGGCGATCGCGCTGCCCTGTTTCCAGTTCGCGGCCGGGATCATCCCGCTGTTTTTCCCGAGTCTCGGCATCAAGCTGACCGGCATTATACCGGGCCTTCGCCCGAAAGATTAAGCAGTAAAGGAGGTGAGAGCGGATGAATATAGATATCACCGGTGCGAGGATATTTTATACCTTTCCCTTCGATTTCCCGATCCTCGGAAAGTTCTCCATCACAGAGACCCTGGTCGTCAGCTGGATCGTCATGGCGGTCATCACGGGCCTGTGCATCTGGCTGACCCGCGACCTTAAGGTCGAGAATATCTCTAAGCGGCAGGCCTTTGCGGAGATGCTCGTGGAGACGGCGAACAATTTCGTGGTGGGCAACGCGGGGGAGAAATTCCGCGGTCTCGTGCCCTTTGTGGCGGCGCTGTTCGCGACCAGCGTGTTCTCGAACCTGATCAGCCTGCTGGGCCTTCGCAGCCCCACGGCGGATCTGTCGACGGAGGCGGCCTGGGCGGGCCTTGTCTTCGTGATGATCACGCACCAGAAGATCAAGACCAGCGGCATCGGCGGCTACCTGAAGGGATATACGGAGCCGATCTTCATCATGACCCCGTTCAACGTGCTGTCTGAGCTGGCAACGCCGATCAGTCTGGCCTGCCGTCATTTCGGCAACATTCTTTCCGGCATCGTCATCAATGCCCTGATCTACGGATCCCTGGCCGCGGCGAGCGCGGCGCTGTTCAGGCTGATCCCGGGGGCGGTGGGGGAGATCCTCTCGCATATACCGGTGCTTTCCGTCGGCGTGCCGGCGGTCCTGTCAGTCTATTTCGACTGGTTCACAGGCGTCATGCAGGCGTTCATCTTCTGCATGCTGACCATCATGTATCTGGCCAACGCGGCCGAGGAATAAGGTTTCACGATCAACAGATCTTAAACTACATTTAAACAGGAGGTTCTCAGAATGGAATATCAGCTTCTTGCAAAAGGTATTGCACTTGCTGGATGTGGAATTGGCGCAGGCTGCGCGCTGATCGCAGGTATCGGCCCCGGTATCGGCGAAGGCAACGCAGTGGCGAAGGCGCTTGAGGCGATCGGCCGTCAGCCGGAGAGCAAAGGCGATGTGACGAGCACCATGCTGCTCGGCTGCGCAATTGCGGAGACCACCGGTATCTACGGTTTCGTTACCGGCCTGCTGCTGATCTTCGTGGCGCCGGGCACCTTCATGAATTTCCTCAAGTGATGCCGGAGAGAGGGAACAGGACCGGCAGACAGGAGGGATAAGGATGAAGGTACAGGATTTAGTTACCCTCGTTCCCTGGACGATCGTCGCCCAGCTTTGCAATCTGTTCATTCAGCTTCTGCTGATCAAGCGTTTTCTGTTCAAGCCGATCGGCGAGATCCTGGAAAAACGCAGGCAGAAGGCCGACGAGCAGATCCGCGAGGCCGAGGAGGCAAAGGCGCAGGCGCAGGCCATGAAGGAATCCTACGAGAAGGATATGGCCGAGGCGCGGCAGAAGGCGGGAGAGATCCTGGCCACCGCGCAGAAGAACGCCGCTGACCAGAGCGAGCGCATGCTGCAGGAGGCGGCGGGCGAAGCCGCGGCCATCCGTGCCCGCGCGCAGAGCGAGGTCGCGCAGGAGCGCCGCAAGGCCGTGAACGAGGCAAAGAATGAGATCGGCGGCATCGCGATGGAGATCGCGGGCAAAGTGATCGAGCGCGAGATCAGCGAGGAAGATCACCGGAAGCTCATTGAGGAATTTATCGAGAATGTAGGTGAGGCATCATGACAAAGACCGCCCTGCTTTACGGAGGCAGTTTATATGATCTTGCCGCGGAGGAGAATCTGGAGGAAAAGCTGCTCGAGGAGAGCAGCCAGATCCGGAAGCTCTTCTGGGAGAACCCCGAGTATGTGCGTCTTCTGTCGGAGCCTTCCGTCGCCATTAAGGAGCGGCTGGACATGATCGAGGAAGCCTTCGGGGAGAGCGCGGACCGCTACCTGGTGAATTTCCTGAAGCTTCTCTGTGAACGCGGACTGCTGGGGGAATTCGGCGGCTGCTGCGAGGCGTTCGCGCGCAGGTTCAACGCGGACCGCGGGATCGCCGAGGCGCTGGTGACCAGCGCGGTGGAGCTGACGCAGGCGCAGAAGGATGCGCTTACGGCCAGACTCGAGAAGATGAGCGGAAAAAGCGTGCGTCTTGTCTGCCGCACCGATCCTTCCGTCCTGGGCGGCCTTCGGGTCGAGCTGGAGGGGAAGGAGCTGGACGGCACGGTGAAGGGCAGGCTGACCGGCATCGGCAGAAAGCTGAAGGAAACGACGGTGTGAGCGCTCATTTCGCGCGAGGCACACGGATTTAAATACGGATAAGGATGGGACTCTAACATGCAATTAAAACCGGAAGAAATATCCAAGGTCATCCGGAGCCAGATCAAGCATTACGAGAATGCGATCCGGCAGAGTGAGACCGGGACGGTTCTTATGGTAGGCGACGGGATCGCGCGGGCCAGCGGTCTGACGGACTGCATGGCGGGCGAGCTTCTCGAGTTCGAGGACGGAAGCTTCGGCATGGCGCAGAACCTGGAGGAGAACAGCGTTTCGGTCGTTCTGTTCGGCGACGGCGAGGCGATCAGCGAAGGCCAGACGGTCCGCAGGACCGGCAAGGTCGTGTCCGTGCCGGTGGGCGAGGGCATGATCGGCCGCGTGGTCAACGCGCTGGGACAGCCGATCGACGGAAACGGCCCGATCGACGCGGACGGATACCGCCCGATCGAGAGCCGGGCGCCCGGCATCTGCGACCGCAAGGGCGTACATGAGCCGCTGCAGACCGGCATCAAGGCGATCGACTCCATGATCCCGATCGGCCGCGGACAGCGCGAGCTGATCATCGGCGACCGCCAGACCGGAAAGACCACGATCGCGTCGGATACGATCCTGAACCAGAAGGGGCAGGACGTTATCTGCATCTACGTCGCGATCGGACAGAAGCGCTCCACAGTGGCGGCCCTGGTGGATACCCTCCGCCGCGGCGGCGCCATGGACTATACCATCGTGGTGGCAGCGACGGCCTCCGAGGCCAGCCCGCTGCAGTACATCGTGCCCTACACGGGCTGCGCGATGGGCGAATACTTTATGGAGAAGGGCAGACATGTCCTGATCATCTACGATGACCTGAGCAAGCACGCGGTGGCTTACCGCGCCCTTTCTCTGCTGATCCGCCGTCCGCCCGGACGTGAGGCGTTCCCGGGCGATGTCTTCTACCTGCACTCGAGACTGCTCGAGCGCGCGGCGAAGCTGGACGACGAACACGGCGGCGGCTCCATGACGGCCCTGCCGATCATCGAGACGCAGGCGGGCGACATCTCCGCCTACATCCCGACCAACGTCATCTCCATCACGGACGGCCAGATCTTCCTGGAGAGCGAGCTGTTCCACTCCGGCGTCATGCCGGCGGTGAACCCCGGTATCTCCGTTTCCCGTGTCGGCGGCAACGCGCAGATCAAGGCGATGAAGAAGGTGGCCGGCACGCTCAAGCTGATCTACTCCCAGTACAGGGAGCTGCAGAGCTTCGCCCAGTTCGGATCCGATCTGGACGACGATACCAAAGCGCGTCTGGCGCAGGGCGAGCGGATCGTGGAGGTCCTCAAGCAGGACCGCAGCACCCCGATCGCCGTCGAGCACCAGGTCGCCATCCTGTACGCGGTGACCCACGACGTCCTCGCGGATGTGGCGGTGCCGGATATCGGCGCCTACGAGGAAGGCCTGTATCCCTTCCTTGACGCGGACGCGGACGGCGCGGCGGCCATGGAGGCCATCCGGACCACCGGCGCCATGGACGAGGAAGCCGAGAACAGGCTGAAGGAAGCGCTCGCGCGCTATACGCGCCAGTTCCTCGACACCAGGGGAGCGGCGCAGTAAAGGAGGAGCGTAAATGGCTTCAAACATGAAGGCGGTGAAGCTGCGGATCAAGAGCGTGCAGAGCACGATGCAGATCACCAAGGCCATGGAACTTGTGGCTTCCTCCAAGCTGCGCAAGGCAAAAGACCGCGCCGAGACCTGCCGCCCCTACTACAGGGAGCTGCACCGCACGCTGCGGGAGATCGCCGTCAACAATACGGATTTTTCCTCCGTATACGCCAAAGAGGCTGCCGGCGACAAGACCTGCTACGTGCTGATCGCGGGCGACCGCGGACTGGCCGGCGGCTACAACAGCAATCTCTTCAAAAAGCTTGAGGCCGAGACCGGCGGACGCGACTACGTGGCGGTGCCGGTGGGCAAGAAGGCGGTGGAGTACCTGAAGCGGAAGAAGACCGAGATCCTTACCGAGGACTTCGGCCAGATCGCCCTGGTCTCCGTATCGGACTGCTTCGAGATCGCCAGGCTCCTGTGCAGGGAGTTCAGGGAAGGAAAGTTCGCGCACATCAACGTGTGCTATACGACCTTTGTTTCCATGCTGAGCCAGCAGGCGGGGACGATGCCCCTCCTGCCCCTCCAGGACCTGAAGACCGACGAGCCCGAGGCGTGGGAGCAGGAGACTGAGACCGGGAACGGGAAACGCCAGCAGATCTGGTACGAACCGGAGGCGTCGGAGGTATTCGACGCGATCGTGCCGGAGTATCTTGCGGGCGTCCTCTACGGCTGCATCTGCGACAGCCTGGCGAGCGAGCTCGCCGCGCGGCGGATGGCCATGGACGCGGCCACCAAGAACGCGGGCGAGATGATCGACCAGCTCAACCTGTACTACAACCGCGCGAGACAGGCGAGCATCACGCAGGAGATCACGGAGATCGTTGCCGGCGCTGAAGGCGTATAAGCATAAGGCAGGAAGCTAAATACACAAGGAGATACACAGATGAGTGATAAACATATCGGAGAGGTGGTGCAGGTCACAGGCCCGGTCCTTGACATCCGGTTTGCCCATGACGAGCTGCCCGCGCTGCTGAACGCCATCACGATCGACCTGAACGGGAGCATGCTGGTGGCGGAGGTGGCCCAGCAGATCGGCGACAATACCGTGCGCTGCATCGCCATGAATTCGACAGACGGCCTGACCAGAGGCGCGAAGGCCGTCGACACGGGATCGTCCATTTCCGTCCCGGTCGGCGAGGAGTGCCTGGGCCGCGTGTTCAACCTCCTGGGCGAGCCGGTGGACAACCTTCCGGCCCCGGAGACGAAGGAGCGCTGGGCGATCCATCGTCCCGCCCCGTCCTATGAGGACCAGATCCCCGCGACCGAGATCCTCGAGACCGGCATCAAGGTCGTCGACCTGATCTGCCCCTACGCGAAGGGCGGCAAGATCGGCCTGTTCGGCGGCGCCGGCGTGGGCAAGACGGTCCTGATCATGGAGCTGATCCACAACGTGGCGACCGCTCACGGCGGTCTGTCCGTGTTCACGGGCGTCGGCGAGCGCACCCGTGAGGGCAATGACCTTTATTCCGAAATGAAAGAGAGCGGCGTCATCGACAAGACCGCCCTGGTCTACGGCCAGATGAACGAGCCGCCCGGAGCGCGTATGCGCGTCGGCCTCTCGGGCCTGACCATGGCGGAGTACTTCCGCGACGTCAAGAATCAGGACGTTCTGCTGTTCATCGACAACATCTTCCGTTTCACCCAGGCCGGTTCCGAGGTGTCCGCGCTGCTTGGCCGCATGCCTTCGGCCGTGGGTTACCAGCCGACGCTGGCGACGGAGATGGGCGAACTGCAGGAGCGCATCACGTCCACGCGCAAGGGTTCCATCACCTCCGTGCAGGCTGTCTACGTGCCGGCGGATGACCTGACTGACCCGGCGCCGGCAACCACGTTCACGCATCTGGACGCCACCACGGTCCTGGCCAGAGAGATCGCGGCGCAGGGCATCTACCCGGCCGTCGACCCGCTGGATTCCACGAGCCGTATCCTGTCGCCCGAGGTGGTGGGCAGGGAGCACTACGAAGTGGCGAAGCGCGTCCAGCAGGTGCTGCAGCGCTACAAAGAGCTGCAGGATATTATCGCGATCATGGGTATGGACGAGCTGTCCGAGGCCGACAAGACCACGGTCAACCGCGCCCGCAAGGTGCAGCGCTTCCTTTCCCAGAGCTTTTCCGTGGCGGAACAGTTCACCGGCATGCCCGGCCAGTATGTGCCGCTCAAGGAGACGATCCGCGGCTTCAGGATGATCCTGGACGGCGAGTGCGATGACATTCCGGAGAGCGCATTCCTGTTCGCGGGAACGATCGACGATGTCTTTGCGAAGGCGAAGAAGAACTAAGGAGGAGGCCCATGAACACCTTCCCATTGCGGATTGGAACGCCCGACGGCATGCTGTTTGAAGGCAATGTCCAGCGGGTGGTGTGCCGTACGATCACCGGGGACCTGGCGGTCCTGGCGGGGCACTGCAACATGTGCACCGCGGTCGGCATGGGGGAAGCGCATATCGTGCTGGAGGACGGCACGGTGCGTCCTGCAGCCTGCATCGGCGGCATGCTCATCGTCATGAACGGAACCTGCCGGCTCCTGGCGACGACCTGGGAGTGGAAGGAGGACATTGACGAGGCGAGGGCTGCGGCGGCAAAAGAGCGGGCGGAAAAGACGCTCGCGCAGGGCGGCCTGAGCGAACGGGACTACCGGATCGCGCAGGCGAGGCTCAACCGGGCGCTGGTGCGCCTAAGCGTGAAACAATA
>CAMOKZ010000003.1 GCA_946618155.1 uncultured Lachnospiraceae bacterium
GGCAGCGCCATGGTGATGCCCTCTCCGGAATAGCCGCCGCCGGTCAGGGAAGTGACCCAGCAGTTGGACGGGTTCGTGGCATAATCGGCAAAGTTGTTCACGATGGTGGAAATGGTCTTGTTGTTGTCCTTGCGCAGGGTGACCCAGCCGTAGTCCTTCGCGCTGATGACGGGATCCGTCTCGGCCTCGTCGATCGTCCAGCCGTCCTCGACCAGAACGCTGACCGGGACCGGAAGCACATAGAGCGCGCCGTCAAAGTCTACCGTGAAGGAGGTAAGATCATCGCCGAGCGCCTCGGGACGCGCGTAGGCCGCGACCGCCTCGGGGACCTCGTCGTTCGCTTCACCGGTCACAAAGCCCTCGGGCACGACGAAGTTGCGGATCTCCACGTCCTCCAGGACGCCGGACTCGGTGCCGACCTTCAGTTCGACCCTCTTGTCGTAATCCATCTCGTAGGTCACCGAGGTGTAGTAATCCCCTTCGTAGACATCCGTCGCGTCGCCGTATGCGGCGTAAATGTCATCCAGAGTGGAGACGCCGCGGGTGATGCCGCCGGGAAGCACGGTATCCAGACCCTTTCCGGGTTCTACATAGAAGGCTTCGATCTCGAGGCCGGCCACCACGCACTCCTCCATCGGAAGGGTGTTGATGTCAAAGTTGATCACATAGGCCGTCGCCTTGTCGGCGGAGAAGCCGTTCTTCTTCTCTGCCGTCACCATCGCGTACTGCCTCGGGGCAAGGTCCTCAGTCTCCTCAAGGGTCCAGCCCTTCGCCTTGAACTCATCAACGGTCATCGGGAAGGCGTAGGTCTCCCCGTCCACCAGACAGGTAAAATCATAGAGCTCGCTGCCGGCCAGCGCGTCCGCGCCGCCCTCTGCCGGTGCCGCCGCTTCCGTTCCGGGTTCCACTGCCTCGGCCGGTTCCTCCGCCGGGGCCGGTTCCTCGACCTGGGCCGGCTGCGGTGCGCCGAAACTCGTCACCTGCTCAGCCATGGCGCCCTGCGCCATGAGGGCTGCGGCAAGAAGCATACCTGCTGCTGCGTATATTCTCTTTCTCATGTTGACTCTCCTTTCGCACTGCCGCCAGCTGCGGCGCCTTTACCCAACAAAGCCATTATAGCGCATTCCCGGAAAATCTATCTACAAAAAAGCCCATTTTTAAGAAAATCATTATGAATTATCCATCATTTCGGACGGCTTCCGCGGGTCGCGCGGCTCCCGGTCCGCAGCTTCGCCAGCTCTACGGTCTTTGCCCCCACCGTGGCGCAGGCGCCCGGGTCTGCGGCAAGGTCATAGACGGCGCTGAGGGCGTCTCCCGAGGTCAGCCGGATGCCCTGCACCCCGACCGCGGTCTTCTTCTTGACCGGGATATCGGCAACGGAAAGCTTTAAGAGATAACCGTTCTTCGTCTCCAGCACGACCTGCCCTTCTTCCCCGGAAAGCGGGAGGATGGACAGCACTTTGTCGCCGTCCTGGAGCTTCGCGGCAGCGATGGTCTTTCTCGTCAGGGCAAACTCCGACGGCTCCACCCGCTTGACAAAGCCCATCTTCGTCGCGAACAGCAGGACCTGCCCCTCCAGGGCGTCCGACCGGAAGATGGCGACGATGCTCTCCTGGGCGCTGTCATAGTTGCACAGGTTGTCGACCGGCGTGCCCTTGTCCCGGAATTTGCCGAAGGGGATGGCCGAGACCTTAAGCAGGTGCTGCCTGCCCACGTCGGTGTAGACGCACAGCACCGAGCTGTTCATGCAGTGCAGGATAAGGCGGCACTCCGACTCGGCGGCCTCCCGGTTGCGCTCGAAGACGGTCTCATCCACCGCGCGCACATACCCGAAGCGATCCATCAGCACCACGACCGGGAAATCCTCCGGCTCCTCCTCGCGGATGACGGCCTGGGCCGCATTCTCGATGCCGGTGCGCCTCGGGCGGCCGAATTCCTTCTTGATCTGCTTTAAGTCCCTGACGATGACCGCCGCCATGGAGCTGTAATTGTCCAGGATATCCTGGTAGCGGTCGATCTTCTTCAGCGTCTCCTCGTGCTCCTTGATCAGGGCTTCCATCTCGAGGCCGATCAGCTTGGCCAGGCGCATCTCCAGGATCGCGTCCGCCTGCACCTCGGTGAAGCGGAGCTTCGCGGCCAGCCTGCGGGATTTCTCCGTCTTGAATTTGATGTCGTCGGTGATGCCCCGGATGAGGCAGTCCCGCACCTGCTTCTGGCTGCGGCTGCCGCGCAGGATCTCGATGATCAGGTCGATGACGTCCACCGCCCGGATCAGGCCCTCCTGCACCTCGCTCTTTTTCCTCTCCCGCTCCAGCAGGGTGCGGTACTTGCGCGTCGCCACCTCGAACTGGAAATCGATGTGATGCTCCAGCACGGAGCGGAGGCTTAAGGTCTCCGGTTTCCCGTCGGCCACCGCCAGCATGTTCACGCCGAAGGTGTCCTCCAGCCTCGTCTTTTTATAGAGGAGATTCTTCAGGTTCTCCACGTCTGCGCCTTTGCGCAGCTCAAGCACGATTCGGATGCCGTCCTTGGAGGACTGGTTCGAGATATCCGTAATGTCCGGCGCCTGCCTGGACTCGGCCAGGGCGGCGATGTCGCTCATGAACTTGCCGATGTTCGCGCCGAGCATGGTGTAGGGGATCTCGGTGATGACCAGGCGCGTCTTCCCGCCCTTGACCTCTTCCGTCTCCACGCGGCCGCGCACCCGGATCTTGCCGGTGCCGGTCTGATAGATCTGCGCCAGCTCGTCCTTGTTTGTCACGATGCCGCCGGTGGGGAAATCCGGTCCGGGGATGAGGGTAAACAGCTCTTCGTCGGAGATGTCCCCCTTCTCGATCATGGCGACGACCGCGTCGATGACCTCGCCCAGGTTGTGCGGCGGGATGCTCGTGACCATACCGACCGCGATGCCCTCCGAGCCGTTGACCAGCAGGTTCGGGAACCTGGCCGGCAGCACCAGCGGCTCCTTCTCCGTCTCGTCAAAGTTCGGGCCGAAGTCCACGACGTCCTTGTCCAGGTCCGCCAGGAACATATCCTCGGTGATCTTCTCCAGCCTTGCCTCCGTGTAACGCATCGCGGCAGCCCCGTCGCCCTCGATGGAGCCGAAGTTGCCGTGGCCGTCCACCAGCGGAACGCCCATCTTGAAATCCTGGGTCAGCACCACCAGCGCGCCGTAGATCGAGCTGTCCCCGTGGGGATGGTATTTACCCATCGTGTCGCCCACGATTCTCGCACTCTTCCGGTAAGGCTTGTCGTGCCGGATGCCCAGCTCATGCATATCGTAGAGCGTGCGCCTCTGCACGGGCTTTAAGCCGTCCCGCACATCGGGCAGCGCGCGGGAAACGATGACGCTCATCGCGTAATCGATATAGGACTTCTGCATGATCTCGGAATATTCTGTCCGGATGATCTTTTCTTCCATACCCCTGTCCCTTCTTCTCTCAGACATCCAGCAGCGCGTCCTGCGCGTGCTCGTAAATGAACGCCCTGCGCGGCGGCACGTCGTTGCCCATCAGCATCTCCGTCACATCGGAGGCCATGCGGGCATCCTCGATCTCCACCCGCTTTAATACGCGGGTCTCGGGATTGAGCGTCGTCTCCCACAGCTGCTGCGCGTCCATCTCGCCAAGGCCCTTATACCGCTGCAGGGTAAAGGAGCCGCGGTGGGTCTTCCGGTATTTTTCCAGGGCCGCGTCGTCGTAGAGGTACTCTTCCTTGCCTCTGGACGGAATGGCCTTGTAGAGCGGCGGCATCGCGATATAGACATGCCCCTCGTAGATCAGCTCCGGCATGAACCGGTAGAACAGCGTGAGCAGCAGCGTGCTGATGTGGGCGCCGTCCACGTCGGCATCCGCCATGATCACGATCTTGTCGTAGCGGAGCTTCGAAATGTCAAAGTCATTGCCGTAGCCCTCGGAGAAACCGCAGCCGAAGGCGTTGATCATCGTCTTGATCTCCGCATTGGCCAGGACCTTGTCGATGCTGGCCTTCTCCACGTTCAGGATCTTGCCGCGGATCGGCAGGATGGCCTGGGTATTGCGGTCCCTCGCCATCTTGGCGGAGCCGCCGGCGGAATCACCCTCGACGATAAAGATCTCGCACTTCGACGCGACCCGGCTCTCGCAGTTGGCCAGCTTGCCGTTGCTGTCGAAGGAGTACTTCGGCTTGGTCAGCAGGTTGGTCCGCACCCTCTCCTCGGTCCGGCGGATCTTCGCCGCGCGCTCCGCGCAGGAGAGGACCTGCTTTAATGTCTCCAGGTTCTTGTCGAAGAAAAGGACCACTTCCTCGGAGGTGACCTTGGCCACGGCCCGGGCCGCGTCCTGGTTATCCAGCTTGGTCTTGGTCTGTCCCTCAAAGCTGGGGTCCGGATGGCGGATGGAGATGACGGCGGTCATGCCGTTGCGCACGTCCGCGCCGGTATAGTTGGGATCCTTCTCCTTGAGGATGCCCAGCTCCCTCGCGTAGGAATTCATCACCTGGGTGAAGGCGGTCTTGAAGCCGGTCAGATGGGTGCCGCCCTCCGCATTGTAGATATTGTTGCAGAAGCCCAGCACGCTCTCGTGGAACTCGTTGACGTACTGGAAGGCGCACTCCACGACGATGCCCTCGCTGCTGCCCGTAAAGTAGACGGGCGGCGTGACGGCCTCGTTGGTCTTATTCAGGTCCCGGATGAAGCCGATGATTCCGTCCGGCTCATGGAACTCGCTGCGGACGGCCGGCGTCTGCCTGCGGTCCTCAAAGATAATGGTCAGGGTCGGGTTGAGGTACGCGGTCTCGTGCAGGCGGCTGGAAATGTCCCCCGCCGAAAAGCGCACGGTCTCAAAGATCTCGGGATCAGGCAGGAAGCGGACCCTGGTGCCGGTCTTTCTCGTCTTGCCGAGGGTGGGAAGCTTTCCGTTCTCGAGGGCGAGCACGGGGGTTCCCCGCTCATAGCGGTCGTGCCAGATCTGTCCGTCCCGGGAGATCTCCACATCCAGCCACGTGGAAAGCGCGTTCACCACCGAGGAGCCCACGCCGTGCAGGCCGCCGCTGGTCTTGTAGACGGTGTCGTCGAATTTGCCGCCCGCGTGCAGGGTCGTAAAGACCAGCCGCTCCGCCGGCATGCCTTTCTCGTGCATGCCCACCGGGATGCCGCGGCCGTCGTCCTCCACCAGGGCGGTCCCGTCCGCCTCCAGCGCCACGAAGATGCGGCTGCAGAAACCGGCCAGATGCTCGTCGACGGCGTTGTCCACGATCTCATAGACCAGATGGTTAAGACCCTTCCGGGATGTGCTTCCGATATACATGCCGGGCCTTCTGCGTACCGCCTCAAGGCCCTCCAGCACCGTTATGCTCTTCTCGTCATACGTCCTGCTTTTTGCCATTTGTCCTTCGTCTTCCTCCGGCAGCGCCGCTGCCGCTTCCCTTCTTATAGTACTGCGCCGACGCGGCGAACGCGGTGCGCAAGCTTGCCTGGTTGCCAAGCCCCATCACGGCGCTGGTCCGTCTGCGGATAAACCCGTCCAGTTTATCCCGGTATTCCCCCGGCGTGATCTCTCCCTGCGCCACATAGGTCAGTCCCTTCTCCCAGCTGGCCGTCAGGTCAGGGTTCAGGAGCTGGCGCAGCGACGAGTCCACCACGTCGTAGATCATCTCGCCCATCTGGGTGGGCGTCAGGATCTGTGTTTTCTTATTCAGCTGAAGATAGCCGATGGAGACCAGCTTCTTCAGGATCTCCGCCCGGGTCGCGCTGGTCCCGATCCCGCTTCCCCGGATCTGCTCGCGCAGCTGCTCGTCCTCGATCAGCTGCCCGGCGTTCTCCATGGCCAGGATCATGGAACCTGAGCTGTAGCGCTTGGGCGGCGTCGTCTCCCCTTCCTTGATGAAAAGGTCCGAGACGGGAAGCCGGCTTCCCTTGCGCAGCCGCGAGATGGCGGCGAGCAGCGCCTCGCTGTCGGCCCCTGCCGTCTCCCCGGCGCCCTCTTCCCCTTCGGGCTTTTCCTCCTCCGGGGATCCCTCCCCGGGTTTCGCGCCGGCCGCGCCCTGTCCCGGGCGCTTTGCCGCCTTCAGGTATCCCTCCTCCAGAAGGACCCGGAGGCTGGTGAAGAATTTTTCCTTCCCGATCTGCGTGATCAGGCTTACCTTCAGGTAAACGGCGGGCGGCAGGAAAATGCCGAGGAACCGCCGCACGATCAGGTCATAGACGCCCTTTGACCGGGGCGAAAGGGAACCTAAGGCCTGGAACCCCTGTCCCGTCGGGATGATCGCGTAGTGGTCCGTGATCTGCTTGTCGTCCGTGTACCGGGTCTTCCCGATCTTCTTCCACTCCTCGCCGGAGAGGATCTCCGCGGCGATCTGCGCCGCCGGTCCGTAGCTCTTCAGCCCGCCCAGGTTCCTGCCGATCTCCTTCGCGACGGCGCTCGAGAGCACCCTCGCGTCCGTACGGGGATAGGTGACCAGCTTCTTCTCGTACAGCTCCTGCACCACGCGCAGGGTCTCGTCCGGGCTGATCCTGAACATCTTCGAGCAGTCATTCTGCAGCTCAGCCAGGTTGTAGAGCAGCGGCGGGTTTTTCTTTTCCTTCTTTTTCTCCGCTGAGACCACGACGGCCTCGAAGGGATCCGTCCCCTTCAGGCTCTCGATCATGGCCGCGGCGTCCTTTTTCTCTTTGAAGCCGTTCTCCTTATAGAGGAGCGGCGACTGGTAATAGGCCGAGCCTTCCACCGCGCGGAACTCGCCCTCGATGGGCGTTCCTAAAGCGTCGAGACGGCACAGGACCCGGTAGAAGGGCTGCTTGACGAACCCGCGGATCTCCCGCTCGCGCCGCACCACCATGCCCAGCACGCAGGTCATCACCCGGCCGACGGAGATCACGCAGTAGCGCATGCCCAGGAATCCGGACACAGTATCCCCGTATTTTAAGGTGAGCAGCCGGGAAAAGTTGATCCCCATCAGATAGTCTTCCTGGGCGCGCAGATAAGCGGCCGCAGCCAGGTCGTCGTAGGCGGAGAGATCCTTCGCCTCCGCGATTCCGCGCAGAATCTCCTCCCTGGTCTGGGAGTCGATCCACACCCGCTTCTGGACCTTGCCCGTCACGTGGGCCTCCTGGGCGACGAGCCGGTAAATGTACTCGCCTTCCCGCCCCGAGTCGGTGCATACGTAGATCACGTCAACGTCACCCCGAAGAAGCAGGCCTTTGACGATACTGAACTGTTTTTTGACGGAAGGGATCACTTCATACAGAAAGGTGTCCGGAATAAAAGGAAGTGTCTGCAGGCTCCAGCGTTTGAGCTTCGGGTCATAGACCTCGGGATAGCTCATCGTGATCAGATGTCCGACGCACCAGGTCACCACGTACCGTTCCGATTCCTGGTACCCGTCGCGCCGTTCGAAGGATTCGCCGAGCGCGGCGGCAAATTCCATCGCCACGCTCGGTTTCTCAGCAATGAAGAGAGATTTCCCCATTCATATCTCCAATTCAGGTTTTTCTTAGTCAGCCCCGAATCACTTTTCCGCGATATAGCCCAGGCTGACCAGCGTCTCGGCACAGAGCACCGCGCCGCCGGCGGCCCCGCGGAGGGTATTGTGGGCGAGACCGATGAATTTATAATCGTAGATGCTGTCTTCGCGGAGGCGTCCGATGCTGACCGCCATGCCGCCCTCGAGATCCACATCCAGCGCGACCTGCGGCCTGTTCTCTTCCTCCATCACATGGATGAACTGCTTCGGCGCGCTCGGAAGCTCTTTCTCCTGCGGGATCCCGCGGTAAGTGCGGAGGCACTCCTTGAGCTCCTCCAGCGTCGGTTTCTTTCTGAACTTAACAAAAACGGCAGCCGTATGCCCGTTCAGCACGGGGATGCGGACGCACTGGCAGGTGATCTTCGGCTCTTCGGCCGGTACGATCTGTCCGTCCTCGACTCTGCCCAGGATGCGGAGCGGCTCTTTCTCGCTCTTCTCCTCCTCGCCGCCGATAAAGGGAATGACGTTCCCCACCATCTCCGGCCAGTCCTTGAAGGTCTTGCCGGCACCGGAGATCGCCTGGTAGGTGGTCACCACCACCTCCACGGGCTCAAAGCGGCGCCATGCAGCCAGCGCGGGGGCGTAGCCCTGAATGGAGCAGTTGGGCTTGACCGCGATAAAGCCGCGCTTCGTGCCGAGGCGCTTCTTCTGCGCTTCGATCACGGCAAAGTGGTCCGCGTTGACCTCCGGGATGACCATCGGCACATCCGGCGTCCAGCGGTGCGCGCTGTTGTTGGAAACCACGGGCGTCTCCGTCTTCGCGTACGCTTCCTCGATGGCGCGGATCTCGTCCTTGGTCATGTCGACGGCGGAAAAGACGAAATCGACCTGCGCCGCGACGGCTTCCACTTCATTGACATTCAGCACGCGCATTCCGCGTACCTGCTCCGGCATGGGCACATCCATCTTCCAGCGGCCGCCCACGGCCTCCTCATAGGTCTTTCCCGCGCTCCTGGGGCTTGCGGCCAGGGCTGCGATCTCAAACCACGGATGCTGCGCCAGCAGGGTGACAAAACGCTGTCCCACCATGCCGGTCGCGCCAAGAATTCCTACTTTCAGCTTTCGGTCCATTTTTTCTTCCTCCGCTCTAGAGGGAAACGATATTCCACTCAATCAGACACTTGTCGCTGGCAAACTATATTCAACTTACCTTACGCTTCGAACCTTTGTTTGTCAAGATAGGTATGCTTTACATTCCTTCAGATACGCCTCCATCGCCTCCGGGCCGGGACCGCCGGCCGTCAGGCGGGCCTTCACGCAGGTCTCCAGGGAGACCGCCTCATAGAAGTCCTCGTCGATCTGATCGCAGAACCCGCGCAGCTCCTCCATGGAGAGAGCGTCCAGGGCGCAGCCTTTTTCCATGCAGGCAAGGACCATGCGCCCCACGATCCCGTGGGCATCGCGGAAGGGCACGCCTTTGCGCACCAGGTAATCCGCCGCGTCGGTCGCGTTGGTAAAGCCGCCGGCCGCCGAAGCCGCCATCCTCTCGTTCCTGAAGCGCATCGAGGCGATCATCCCGGTGAAGAGCCGCAGGCAGGCCGCCGCGGTATCCATCGCATCGAAGCTGCCCTCCTTGTCCTCCTGCATATCCTTATTGTAGGCCAGGGGAATGCCCTTCATCGTCGTCAGCAGGCCAAACAGCGCGCCGTAGACGCGCCCGGTCTTGCCGCGGACCAGCTCCGCGATATCCGGGTTCTTCTTCTGCGGCATGATGCTGCTGCCGGTGCTGTAGGCGTCATCGATCTCCACGAAGCGGTACTCGTCGCTGTTCCAGATGATGATCTCCTCGCAGAAGCGGGAAAGGTGCATCATGATGATGGAGAGCGCCGAGAGGAACTCGAGCAGGTAATCCCTGTCCGAGACGGAGTCCATGCTGTTCCGCGTGGGTCCGGCAAACCCGAGCAGCGAGGCCGTCAGCGCCCGGTCCAGGGGATAGGTCGTCCCCGCCAGCGCCCCGGCGCCGAGGGGGCAGTAATTCATCCTGCGGTAAATATCCGCCAGCCTCTCCCGGTCTCTGCGCAGCATCTCGAAATACGCGCCGAAGTGATGGGCCAGGGTGACCGGCTGCGCCTTCTGCAGGTGGGTGAACCCGGGCATGAAGGTCTGCGTGTTTGCGGCCATCACGTCGTAGAGGGCCTCCAGCAGGCTCTTTACCAGTTCGTCCGTCTCCTTTACCTTATCCCGGGTATAGAGCCGCATGTCGAGGGCGACCTGGTCATTGCGGCTGCGCCCGGTGTGCAGCTTCTTGCCGAGCTCCCCGATCCGCTTAGTCAGCACAGATTCCACGAAGCTGTGCACATCCTCGCAGGTCTCGTCCACGGGCAGGGTGCCGGCCTGGACATCCTGCAGGATGCCCTCCAGTCCCTCCCGGATGCGGGCGCTCTCCTCCTCCGTGAGGATGCCCGCCTTTTCCAGGGTCCGCACATGCGCGAGACTCCCCCGGATATCCTGGGGGAGAAGCCGCTTGTCAAATCCGATCGATGCGTTGAATGCGTAGACCATCTGGTCTGTTTCTTTGGTAAACCGTCCGCCCCAGAGCTGCGCCATGTTATCCCTCCTGCATCTCGCTCTTCGCCTTTTCCCGTTCCGCTTCCTTTTCCCTCTGCCGCTGCGCGCGGGAAAATGCGCAGCCGCAGTAATCCTGCCGGTAGAGTCCGTAGAGCCGGGAAAGCTCGATGGACCGCAGATAACCGTTCTTTTTCTTAAAATCCGAGGGAAGATGCTTCACCCCGTATTCCCGGGCAAGCTCTTCTCCGATCTCGTTGATCTTCTGCGCGTTCTTCAGCGGGCTGATCGACAGGGTCGTCGTAAAATAGTCGTACCCGCCCTCGGCCGCCCGCCGGGCCGCCTCCCGCATGCGCAGGCGGTAGCAGACAAAGCATCTCTCCCCGCCCTCCGGCAGGTCTTCCATGCCCCGCACGGCCTGATAGAACTCGTCCGCGTTGTAGGGCGCCTCCTCGAAGCGCACCGGATTCGCCAGAGGCATCTCGCTGATCAGCCTCTTCAGTTCTCCTGCCCTCCGCCGGTATTCCTCCTCCGGCGAAATGTTCGGATTGTAATAGAAATCCGTGATGGAAAAATACTGGGACAGGTATTCCAGCACGTAACTGCTGCAGGGTGCGCAGCAGCTGTGCAGAAAGAGCCTGGGCACCTCCCCCTCGCGCAGGGAGCCGGTCAGCGCATCCAGCTCCTTCTGATAATTCCGTTTCCCGTTCATTCTCCCCGCCTTACTGCCTGCCCGTCGAGCCGAAGCCGCCCCGGGCCTCGCCGCCCAGCGACTCCACCTCGGTAAAGGTGATCCGCGGCTGGTGCTCAAGGATACGGAACTGGCAGATCCGGTCATTGACGTGGATCACGGTGTCCCGCATGGCCAGGGCCGGATAGCGGATGATGTCCTCGTCGGAGGAGTAGCTCTCATCCACGACCGCCGGTGAGTTCGGCTGCAGAATGCCGAAGTTTTTGTATGTCGAGCTGCGCGGCGCGATGATCATCTCGTACCCCTCGGGCAGGCGCACCGAGATGCCGAGGCTGATGTAGCGCAGCTCCCCCTTTTTCATCTCGACCTCCTCGGCGGCGCGCAGGTCGATCCAGTCGCTCTTGCCGCCGATATAGTCCAGTTTTTCGATCTCGTCAGAATGGTATTTGATCAGGATAGTCTTTTCCGCCATCTGCCGCTCCTTCCCGCGCCGTGGTCATTCCCCGGCCCTTGCCGGCGATCCTGTTCACGGCTGCATATTCAAGTCAGGCAGGGATCGCTCCCTGCCTGTAATCATTTTATAAACATCGCGTCCCCAAAGGAGAAGAACCGGTAGCGCTCCCGCACGGCCTCCTCATAGGCGGCCAGGATATGGTCCCTGCCGGCCAGCGCGGAGACGAGCATCAGCAGCGTCGACTCCGGCAGATGGAAGTTGGTGATCAGGGCGTCCGTGATCTTAAACCGGTATCCGGGATAGATGAAGATGTCTGTCCAGCCGCTTTTTGCCTGCATGGTGCCGTCTTCGGCCGCCGCTGTCTCCAGCGTCCGGCAGCTGGTCGTGCCGACGCAGATGATGCGCCCGCCCGCCGCTTTTCTCTCGTTGATCAGCGACGCCGCTTCCTCATCCACGTTGTAGTACTCGCTGTGCATGTGGTGCTGCGTCACGTCCTCCACCTTGACCGGGCGGAAGGTGCCGAGGCCGACGTGCAGCGTGATCTGTGCGATTCCCGTCCCCTTCTCCCTGATGCGTTCCAGAAGCTCCGGCGTGAAGTGAAGCCCGGCGGTCGGCGCCGCGGCCGAGCCGTCGTACTTTGCGTATACGGTCTGGTAGCGCCCCTTATCCTGCAGCGGATGCGTGATATAGGGCGGCAGGGGCATCTGCCCCAGGCGGTCCAGGATCTCCTCAAAGATCCCCTCGTAGGAAAACCGGACGATGCGGTTCCCCTCTTCGCCGACCTCCAGGATCTCCCCGGTCAGGACGCCGTCCCCGAAGGAGACGACCGTCCCCGGCTTACATTTTTTGCCCGGCTTGACCAGCGTCTCCCAGGTATCGTCCGAAAGGCGCTTCAGAAGCAGGATCTCGATCGCCGCTCCCGTGCCGGCCTTATTCCCCAGCAGCCTTGCCGGGATGACCTTGGTATTGTTGATGACCAGGCAGTCCGCGGGATCCAGCAGATCCACGATCTCGCTGAAGACCCTGTGCTGCGTCTGTCCGGTCGTTTTGTCCAGGACCATCAGGCGGGAGGACGACCTGTCCTCCAGCGGGTCCTGGGCGATCAGCTCTTTTGGAAGATCATAGTAAAAATCAGCAGTTTTCATGTTGTCTCTCTTTGCGCAGCGCCTGTTCAGGAGCGAAGCTCAATGCCCATGGCGGAAAGCTTCTTCAGGATCCTGGAAACATAGCCGTCCACGGCGCCCGCCGACTGGGGCTCGTCGCCCGCGCGGAAGGTCACGGTAAAGGCCATGCTCTTTTTGCCCGGGCCGACCTGTGCGCCCTCATAGAGGTCAAACAGGGTGACATCCTTCACGGCGCCGCAGGCCGCGCGGATCGCTTCCTCGACCTGGCGGCAGGTCACGCTCTTGTCCATGACCAGCGCGAGGTCGCGCTTCTCCGGCGCCTCCCTGGGCGGCGCGGTAAAGACCGGTACAGCGCCGAACCATCCGGCCAGCTTCTCCAGGTCGATCTCCATCACAAAACAGGACTCTCTGCGGTTCCTGTCTACGTTCATCTCATCTTCGAGTTCATAGGCCATCTTGCCCAGGTACCCGATCTTCTCGCCCCTGCAGAAGATCTCGGCCGTCTGGCCGGGATGCAGGAAGGGGAGCCTGGCGGGCTCGTAGGTAAAGTCGAGCAGCAGCGTCTCCGCTACCGTATCCGCAAGTCCCTTCAGGGTAAAGAAGCTCTCGCCCTGCCCGAAAATGCCCGCGCACAGCGTCTCTCTCTCATCCGGATACTCGGTGAGGGGCAGGCTCTTCGGCACGAACCGGCGGCCGATCTCGAACAGTCTTCCGGCCATGCGGCCCCTGTTCTGGTTCCGGTAGATCGCGCGGATCATCTGCGGCGCCAGCGTCGTGCGCATCAGGGAAAGATCCTCGTTGATCGGGTTGATCAGGCGGATGGCGTTCCTCCACTCGTGATCCGGCTCCAGGCGCAGCAGATCAAGGTCTGCCGGCGAGAAGAAGGAATAGTGGATGCACTCGAAGGCGCCTGCCGCGCACAGGGCGCGCTTGATCTTCAGCAGGGTCTTCTGGCGGATATTGCGGCCGCCCATGGTCACCTTCGCCTGGGACAGGAAGGTCGGCTTGATGTGGTCGTAGCCGTACATCCGGATGACTTCCTCAGCGATATCCGGATAGGACTCCATGTCCTCTCTCCAGGCCGGTACTTTGATCGTCAGCTCGCCGTCCGTGATCACGGGCTCGAACTGCAGGCTCTTCAGGATGCGCAGGATATCCTCCTCGGGCACGGTGATGCCGAGGACGCCGTTCACCTTCTCCACGGAAGCCTTCATGACGCGCGGCTCCAGGGTGTTGCCGGTATTGACGTCGCGGTGGGTCCGCAGGACACGGCCGCAGCCCAGCTCCTGGACCAGATGCAGGGCGCGCTTCATGCCCATCACGGTCTGGTACTCCTGCACGCCCTTGGAGAAGCAGGCGCTGGAATCGGAGGACTGCCCGAGGGCCCTGGAGCTTCTGCGGATATTGTCGCGCATGAACTTCGCCGCCTCGAAGACAACGGTCTTCGTGGTGTCGCGGATCTCGGAATTCAGGCCGCCCATGATGCCGGCAAGGGCCACCGGACGGTCGCCGTCGCAGATGACCAGGTTCTCCGGCGTCAGGGAGAATTCCTTCTCATCGAGGGTGACGATCTTCTCGTCCTGCTTCGCGCGGCGCACGCGGATGGCGTTGCCCTGCAGGAATTCGCCGTCAAAGGCGTGCATCGGCTGGCCGATCTCGTACAGGACATAGTTGGTGATATCTACGATATTCGATATGGAGGAGCAGCCCACCAGGGCAAGTCTTCTGCGCATCCACGCCGGGGACTGGCCGATCTTCACCTGGTCGACGCAGTGTCCGATATAGCGCGGGCAAAGATCCGGGGCATCCACCGTCACGGTAAAGTCCGCATTGTCCTCCTCGCTCTCCGTATAGTCGAGCGCCGGCTCGGTCAGCGGGGTGCCGAGCACCGCAGCGACCTCTCTCGCCAGACCGAAGATGTTCTGGCAGTCGGGGCGGTTCGCCGTGATGGAAACGTCAAAGATCCAGTCGTCCAGGCCCGTAAGGGGCTTTACATCCGCGCCGACGGGGGCGTCATCGGGCAGCACGAGCAGTCCGTTGTACCCCGCGCCCGGATAAAGATCTTCGGTAAGGCCGAGCTCAACGCCCGAGCAGAGCATGCCGAAGGACTCATATCCGCGCAGCTTGCCCTTTTTGATCGTGGCCACGCCCTTCACGGTCTTGTGGTCCTTCTCGGTCTCGATGACCGTCGCGCCGACCAGGGCCAGCGGATATTTTCCGCCCGCGCGCACGTTGTCGGCTCCGCAGCAGACCTGGAAGGTCCCGTGCTCACCGGCGTTCACGCTGCACAGGGAAAGGTGCGTGTCCGGAATCTTCTCGCAGGTCTCCACGAGGCCGACCACGACTCCGCTGATATCCTTGCCGACCTGGGTCAGCTCTTCTACTTCAAATCCGCAGGAGAAGAGCTTTTTCTCCAGCTCCTGCGCCGATACATTGATCTCTGTATAATCTTTCAGCCAGCTAAGCGGCACTAACATATCCCAACCTCCTGTATATACAAATCCCGGGCGTGATCCGCTCAGTCGTCGATCTGGTCAAGGACCTCAAGGTCAGATTCGAACAGCAGCTTGATGTTGCCGATTCCGTACTTGAGCATGGCGGTGCGCTCGATGCCGATGCCGAACGCCAGTCCGCTGTATTCATCCGGGTCAATGCCGCAGTTCTCCAGAACCTTGCGGTTCACGATGCCGGCGCCGAGGATCTCGATCCAGCCGGTCCCCTTGCACAGACGGCAGCCCTTGCCGCCGCAGGAGAAGCAGCTGCAGTCCACCTCGACGGAGGGTTCCGTGAAGGGGAAGAAGGACGGGCGAAGTCTCGTCCTGGTGCCCTCGCCGTAGATCTTCTGCACGAAGATGTCCAGCATGCCCTGCAGGTCGCTCAGCGCGATGTGCTTATCCACGACAAGGCCTTCCATCTGGGTGAACATCGGCGAATGGGTCGCGTCGTCGTCAGAGCGGAACACCTTTCCGGGGGAAAGGATCTTGATCGGGGGCCGGTCATTTTCCATGACATGGATCTGGCCGGAGGATGTCTGCGTGCGCAGAAGGAATTCCGGGGAGAGATAGAAGGTATCCTGCATATCTCTGGCGGGATGGTCCTGGGGCGTATTGAGCGCGGTGAAATTGTAGTAGTCCGTCTCGATCTCGGAGCCCTCATAGATGGTAAAGCCCATGGAGGCAAAGATATCGATCAGCTGTTCGCGCACCTGCGTGATCGGATGCAGCTTGCCGGCGTGGGTGCGCTCGGCCGGAAGGGTGATGTCCACCTTCTCCTGCTCGTAGCGGCAGGCAAGTTCCCTTTCCTTTACCTGGCTGCCCAGCTCGTCGAACCGCTCCTGGGCCCATGCCTTGAGCGCGTTGACGCGCTTGCCGTACTCAGCCCTCTGCTCTGCGGGAATGCTGCGCATTTCCTTCATCATCTCGCTGATGACGCCCTTCTTCGGGTCCATGAAGCGCTTCATGCCCTCATATACTGCCTTCGTACTGTCCATGCCGGCGGCAGCTTCCTCGATCTTAGCCCGGATCGCCGCTACCTTCTCTTCTAGTCCGCTGAATTTTTCCATTCTGTTTTGCTCCTGTCTTTCCAGATGCCGGCCCTTTAAGGACCGGCCGTTATCCCCGCCGCTTATTCCGGGGCTTTCCCCGCGCGGCAGCAGCCAAAAAAGATTATATTGAACGATGCCTGAAAAATCAAGAGAACTTTCTGGCCCGCATATAGCGCAGCACCATCTCGAAGGGCTCCGGGTTCTCGCGGTAGGCGTTGATCTCCGCGCCGATGAACCACAGATACATGCAGAAGTACAGCCACAGCATGGTGATGACCAGGGTGACCAGGCTCCCGTACAGCCATGAGAGGTTGCCCGCGTTATTCAGATAGATCATATAGAAAAAGGTAAATACCGCCCACGAGACCGTCGTAAAGACCGCGCCCGGCAGCTGACGCAGCGGATAATTGCGCCGGTTCGGGAGGAAGGTATAAAACACGAGATTGATGACGACCGCCAGCAGAAAGGCGATCAGGAACTGGGAGTACGGGAAGAGAAGGCTGACCGGCTTTAAGAGGGGAAAGAGCTGCAGAAGGCGGGTCTGCATGCTGAGACCGCCGAGAAGCACACGGAAGGCCAGAATGATCATAAATACCAGAAGCACGGTATAGAGGGAAGCGATCAGCCGCCGTATCACGTAATTTCTCTTTTCCGTCACCTGCCAGATCGTATTGAGCCCGTTCATCAGTCCCATTACGCTCCGCCCTGCCACCCACAAAAGGGAGATCATCGCGAAGGAGAAGGTGGTAAACGATCCGTGGTAAACGCTGCTCACCAGTGTCCTCGTCCCCTCCGCCACCTCAGGCGCCAGGGGGGAGACCAGGGTGGAGATCGTCTCCAGCATGACCTCCTCGGTCAGCGGCGTAAACTTCAGGAATGCAAGCAGGAGGACGATGAAGGGCGCCACGCTCATGATGATGTAGAAGCTTGTCTGCGCGGCGTACGTATCGATCCGGTCATAGATGATCTTACTGTAAAAGAGGGAGAAGAGCCTTCTCCACTCGATCTTTCCGCGTCTTCTTCTGGACCTCATAAAAACCGTACTCTTTCTTTATCTTTTATCCCCAAAAACGATTATGGGACGAAACCGTCCCATAATCGTTTTTGCATACCCGGGGTGCCGTTCCCTCTCTTTTTGACTCCTAGCCAAGCCAGGTGGGTAACCGCAGCTGCAGTCTCTGTCTTCCACTGACAAAGGAGGCCTGACATCAAAAGCAGCGCTATAGGAATCCCGTTTAAAGTAAAATGTAGGTTCAAAACTGAGAGGGGTGTCGAACACCCCAGGCATTATCTTTTCTTCATGATAATACGAAACGGTCTGTCACGCAAGCAAAACGTGGGACTTACCAGAAGCGGCCCTGCGCTTTCTTCGTGCGCACGATGAACCAGACCAGGACAGCCGCGAATACCACGTAGCCCGTCAGGTACAGCCAGCGGTTGACCGGGCCGACGTAATCCTGATAGAGGCCGATGGCGCCGCTGAGCACGCCGCCCAGGCCGAGCAGAAGGGTCGGCAGGCCGATGTAGGCGGCGTAGCCTTCCTTATCCTTGCAGGTCTTTGCCGGAAAACGCTCGGAGACCAGAAGGCCGTCCTTGAATTCCTTTTTCGCCACCAGCAGGTAATAGCCGTACAGAATATAGAGGCCGGCTGCCAGGACGATGAGATCCATGATCCCGTTGATCGATGTCATATCCATCTTATTATCCTCCCATTAGGCGCGGTCCGCCCCGAGCAGGAGCCCGCGGACGAGCGCCTTCATCTGCGCGGCGTCCACGACCGTATCGTGCAGGACCGGCGCATCCTTCAGCGCGGTGACAGCAGCCGGGACCGGCACGCCGCTGATCGCGCAGAGGCGGTCTGCCTTTTCCAGATCGGAAAGGGCGGCGTTTCCATCGCCGGGCTCGAGGGCCTCAAGCACACTGCCCGTAAACTTATAGGGGCTGGCCGTCGACGCGATGACGGTCGGCGTCTCATCTCCCGTCTCTTTGCGGTAGCGCGCATAGACGAAGGAGGCGACGGCCGTGTGGGTGTCGATCACATAGCCCGCATCGGTAAAGAGGCGGCGGATCTCGCCCAGGGTCTCCTCCTGGGTGGCGCAGCCGCTGACGAAATCCTTCATGCCCCCGCGCATTTCCTCCGTGACCGCGTAGCGGCCGGTCGAGGAAAGCTCTGCCATGAACCCGGCGACCGCCTTCGTATCCTCCCCGCTCACCGCGTAGAGGAGGCGCTCCAGGTTGCTGGAGATCAGGATGTCCATGGAGGGCGAATTGGTCAGGACGAAGGGCCGGTTCCGGTCATAGCATCCCGTGCCGAAGAAGTCAGCCAGCACCCGGTTCTCATTGGAGGCGCACAGCAGCGTCTTCACCGGAAGCCCCATCTGCTTCGCGTACCAGGCCGCCAGGATGTTGCCGAAGTTTCCGGTGGGCACCGTCACATTCATCGGGTCGCCCGCCTTCAGCACCCCGTCTTCCAGGAGCCTGCCGTAGGCGTAGAAATAATAGACGATCTGCGGCACCAGACGGCCGATGTTGATCGAGTTGGCGGAGGAAAGACGTTTGCCGGCGCCGGCAAGCTCTTCCCGCATCGCCTCGTCCCCGAAGATGGCCTTCACGCCGGACTGGGCGTCGTCAAAATTGCCGTGGATGCCGGCCACAAAGGTGTTCGCGCCCTTCTGCGTGACCATCTGTCTCTCCTGGATGGCGCTGACGCCGTTCTTCGGATAAAAGACGATGATCCGGGTCCCCGGAACGTCCGCGAAGCCTGCCAGGGCCGCTTTTCCGGTATCCCCGGAGGTAGCGGTCAGAATAACGATCTCATCGCTCACGCCCTGCTTTTTCGCCGCCGTTGTCATCAGATGCGGCAGGATGGAGAGGGCCATGTCCTTGAAGGCGATGGTCTCGCCGTGGAACAGCTCGAGGAACCAGGCGCCGTCCGCCTCCTTAAGTCTCGTGATCTGCGGGATATCGAAGCGGGCGCCGTAGGCGCCGTCGATACAGGCCATCAGCTCTTCCCGGGTAAAATCCGTCAGGTAAAGGCTCATGACCGCAAACGCTGTCTCCCGGTAGGACATGCCGGCCAGCTCGGAAAGCGGGCGCGTATACGCCGGGATATGCTGCGGCACATACAGGCCGCCGTCGGGGGCAAGCCCCTGGAGGATGGCAGCCGAGGCTGGGACCAGCGGGCTGCTGTTTCTTGTGCTGTGATAAAGAAGTTCCATATGTGTTCATCTCCCGGTTTTTCGAAAAGTATACCATAGAAAAAGCGGGCAAACAAGAGTTTGCCCGCGTACACACTGTTGCATATTGTTGCATTGTTATTCCCGGAAGGTATAGTATTCATGCCCGCCGTAGTCAAAGAGCCTGACCAGGGAGCTGTCGAACCAGGCGACATTCTCCGAGGAAGCCGTATCCCTCGCCACGAAGAACAGCGCACCCTGGGCGTTGTCATCGCCCCGCAGCGCCGCGTTCACCGCCTCGATCGTGCCCTCGGTGATCTGCGTGTTCCCCATGCGGCCGTCCGCCGTGGGAGAAAACTGCGCCGAGCCGTTCACCCGCTGCCAGACCACCTCCGAGATGGTGTCCGGGAAGCGCTCGTCCCGCACGCGGTTCAGGACCACGTTCGCGACCATCTTCTTGCTCTCGACGTCGCCGCCCGTCGCCTCGGCCTCCACGATGGCCAGAAGCGTCATGTACTCGTCATAGGGCAGCTGGTTGGACTGAATGGTCCGCAGCGCGTCCGCTCCCAGCGAACCCGCCTTCTCCAGATAGCCGGCCATGACCGCCCGCTCCGCGCAGGAATGGTCCACCACCCGCGGGCCGACCAGCGGCTCCTCACTGGGCGTGCGCAGCGACTGCGACCGCCCCGCCCTGCAGTACTCCTTCATGCTTTCCACGCCGGCGAGAACGCCCTGCAGGCCGCCGGGGATCTTTCCCTCCACCGCCTGCGGACGGCTGTCCGCCGCCGAAGCCTCCCCGATCGGCGAGAAATAATAGGATACCAGGAGCGAAAAGATGCCGGTCAGCAAAATGCCGGTCAGAATAAGCGCCGTCTCCCCACGGTAGCGCCAGGGCAGGTGCAGCAGCGATTTCCCCGCTCGCCCGCGCTCTGTTTCTTTTTTCTTCCCTTTCATGACAAAATACCCCTTATTTCAGATTGTAAATAAATCTAAACATATTTTAAGGATTTTGTCAATATTTGGTTCATATTTCTGTAACATTTTGTAATAATATGGAATAAGAAAACCTCTGCGCCATTCCAACGCAGAGGTTTCTGTAAATAGTCGGGGCAACAGGATTTGAACCTGCGACCTCACGGCCCCCAGCCGTGCGCGCTACCAAGCTACGCCATACCCCGTGACCACAGCGGAGATACCTATGTATCATCCCGCGGCACAAAGCATGATACCATTATTCAGGCGGATAGTCAAGTTCTTTTTAGCCTGCGGAGCCGTGAATGATCGATCCCATCAGGAAAATGTATCCAGCGCATGTTCTGCAAACGCCGGCCTGCCGTCCGCGCCGCGCACCAGCATCAGCGTATGGGTAAACCCGCAGGCCATCGCCCTCTCCCGGGCGACAGCGAAGCCGCCGTCCAGCAGGTCCCGGCTGTGAGCGTCCGAGCTGATCAGGATCTGGCCGCCCATTTTCTGCAGAGACTGCAGCAGGAAGGTGTTCGGGTAAAGCTCTTTTTTGCGCCCCCGGTTTACGGCGCCGCAGTTGATCTCAAAGGGCACGCCCCTGCTCACCAGGTACTCCATCGCCTCGAGGGCCGGCCCCGTATAGCGGGGATCCGCCTCATCGAGGAAGTGCAGAGAATCGTTGAAGCGCGTGACCAGGTCAAAGTGGCCGATAAAGGTGCAGTCCGTCCGGTCCTTCACCCCGGCCTCCAGCCGGTAGTAGGCCTTCGCCAGGGCGTAGAAATCGCCGCCGAAATACTCGCGGCCAAGGCGGAGCATCATCTCCTCCGTATTGTCCACGGACATCGGCTCGGGGGAATCCACGTCAAGAAAATGCGTCGAGCCGATCACATACTCCGCTCCTGCCGCCCTCTCCTTCGGGTAGAGGCAGTCGAGCTCCGCGCCGGCAAAGATCTCCAGCCTGCCCCGGTACTCCTCCCGGAGCTTCCCGATCTCCTCCAGGTAAGCCGCCATGTCCATATGGATGTCCGGGTCCATGTGCCCGGAAAAGCCAAGATGGGTAAACCCGATCTCCAGCGCGCGCTGCGCCATCTCCCGGGGCGTATTGGTTCCGTCGCACATCGTCGTATGCGTGTGATAATTGCCGCGCAGTTTCATCCGTTTCCCTCCTGTCCGGCCGTGAATTGTAACCTTATGTTCATTATACCTTCCGGGGCCGGGATTTGCATATCCCCGAAAATATGTTAAACTGTGGATACTGCATTCGCCGGACGGCGTGCAGTCTGTATAAAGAATATACTTAAGAATAGAAGGAAAAGACAGGACTTATTATATGGGAAAGAAACGGTATCAGAGAAGAAAGCGGCGCAACCGCCTCCTGCTGATCCTCTCCCTCATTGCCTGCATCGCGCTTCTGATTGCCCTGATGATCCTGCTGGTGCCGCTGACGCTGCAGATCATGGAGGAAAACGATAAGCTGCCCTTCGGCACGCAGAATGAAACGGAGATGCTCACCGGCAGGGCGCCGGGTGAAGAAGAGACCGCGCCCGGTGAGGTAGAGACGCAGACCGAAGCCCCGGAGGAAGAAGGGGAAACGGAGGAGACGGAAAACAGCCGGCTCATCACCCAGGTCGATTTGACGGAGGATGAGATCTACACCTTTATGCAGGGGCCGAAGGCCTGGGCGGGGAAGGAGCCCTTCTCCGGCGCGTGGTGCGACATCGTGCTCGCGGACCAGGAATTCAGCGTGTTCGGCTGCGGCCTGTGCGATCTCGCGAACATCTACAGCACGCTCACGCCCTGCGTCTGCTCTCCCCTCGACATGTTCTACTACGCGAAGGAGATCTCCCGGTATACGCCGGTCAGCGGGTACGGCGCCATCGACTGGCCCTATCTGCGCAAGACCCTGACGACCTGCGGGATCGACACCCGGCTGATGCGCAAGGAAAAGACCTACGAGGAGTTCCAGCAGCATATCGCCGAGAGCATCACCTCCATCGTGCTGGTGGCCAGCCACTATGACGACACCTACTGGCAGGATGTGGAGGGCCACTACGTCAATATCTGGCTGTACGATCCGGAGGACGACACTGTCTTCCTGGCCGACTCGGGCAATCCGTCGCACAACCGCCAGCGCATCCCGCTGCGGTACATCTACGACGCCCTCAAGGTCTCCAGCAATTTCCAGTATCTGCGGGTCGTCTCCGTGGATCCGGAGGGCAATACCTGGGGACACGACGGGATCGACATCGAATGGACCTCCCTGGAGGAGGCAAGGCGGATCAGGGAAGCCGAGACGGAGACGGAACCAGAGACATAATCCGCCGTTATACAAAACATTGCTATGCAAAAGACCGGTCAGGAACGACCGGTCTTTTCTGTCATGGTGAATGCCGCCTCCCCGTTTACCGGAGAGCAGCTGCTGTAGTCGAACCGGATCAGCACCGGTCCTTCCCCGAAGTCAAAGGTGTCCTCCGCCTGCATCCTGCGGCTCGGGTGCACGTGAAGCTGCTGATCGAAGCGGATCAGTTCCGGCAGCAGCGCCTGCTCCTTCGCGGAAAGCACGCCGCTCTCCCGCATCCTGCCGCGCACAAAGGCGGAGAATATCTCATACCGGGCCCGCACGGAGGGCTTATTCGTCTCGTATCCGTTTTCCCGGTAATAAGCAGACAGCGCTTCAAACAGGGCAAAGGGATCCGGGAACAGTTTTTCCGCCAGCGGAAGGCTTCGCCTGAAGCCCTGGCTGTTCACGAACTCCTCCACCCGGTCGCTCACCCTGTGGAGAAGATCCAGTTCTTCATAGGTGAGCCATTTCGTCTTCAGCACTTCGTAGGGCGCGTCCTCTGAGCACACCAGCCCGTATTCCTCCCGCCGGTCATAGAGTTCTGTTCCCTTGAGCAGCTTAAGGAACCCCAGCTGCAGCTGGTGGGGACGCATCGCGTAGACCGTCCGGAAGGATTCCCGGAAGCTGTCCATGCCCTCGAAGGGCAGCCCCGCGATCAGGTCCAGATGCAGGTTGATGTTCTGCCTTGCCGTCAGCGCCGCCATGACTTCCCGGACCCGGTCCAGGCGGGGACTGCGGTGCACGCTGCGCAGCGTATCCGGATTGGCGGACTGCACGCCGATCTCCATCTGGATGAGGCCCGGCCGGAAGGTCCCGATCAGCTCCAGCTGCCTGTCCGTGATCCGGTCCGCCTCGATCTCAAAGTGGAAATTCGTGATCCCGTTGTCGTGGTCGCGGATATAGGTCCAGATCTCCAGGGCGAAATCTTCATTCGCATTAAAGGTCCGGTCGATGAATTTGACCTGCCTTACCTTTTCATCCAGGAAAAACTGCAGTTCTTTCTTCACCGTGGAAAGGTCCCTGCAGCGGACGCCTCTCTCCCGCCCGGAAAGGCAGTAGGCGCAGGAGAAGGGACAGCCCCGGCTCGCCTCGTAGTAGAGGATGCGGTTCTCGAACAGGGAAAGGTCGCTGTACAGGAAGGGGATGCGGTCCAGCATCACCGGCGGGGCCATTCCCGTGCGCTGGATCTCGCCATCACGCATGAAGGCAAGGCCTGCCAGGTCCTCGGGGCAGACAAAGCCATCCGTCCCGGATGAGGCGGCCCGGCCGACAAGCTGCGCAAAGACTTCCTCCCCCTCGCCAAGCATGCAAAGATCCGCGCCGTCCGCGCGCAGGAGCGCGTCCGGGTAATAGGTCGCCTCCGGGCCGCCGGCCCAGATCAGGACGTCCCTGCCGCGGATCCGCCGGATATCCCGGATCAGCCTGCGCACCCTGTCGATGTTCCAGATATAGGTCGAAAAGCCGAGCACGTCTGCGTCCTGAGCCATGATCCCGGCCAGCACATCCTGATACCGGTCATTGATCGTATACTCGGCGATCTCTATTTGGACCTGCTCCCCAGGGCGGGGCGCCGAAGCCAGGGCGTAGGCTCTCAGGCTGTACACCGCCGGACAGGTGTGGATATATTTTGCATTCACTGCGATCAGCAAGACTTTCATTGCAGCGCCTCTACCATCTCCTGCAGCTCCAGGAAGCGCTCGATCTTCCGGTCAAGCTCTTCCTCCGTCCGCTCCAGTTCCTCCGTCAGTTCCTGCAGCTTTTCAAAGTCCGCCGCGGCTTCCTGCATCGCGGCCGAGAGCTGACGTGTCTTTTCCGTCAGTTCGTCGATCTCTCCCTCGATCAGGTCATACTCGCGCTGCTGGGAATAGCTCAGCTTCTTTTTGGGCGCGGCAGGCCTGGGCCTCTCTTTTTTCCCGGCCTGCGCCTGCTGTGCGCCGGCAGGCCTTTCTTCGGCGTCCTCCCCCGCCTCTTCCTGACGGAGCAGGTATTCCTCATATCCGCCCTCGCTGCGGCCGATCGTCCCGTCGCCCGCAAAGAAAAAGATGCGGTTGACCACCCTGTCCAGGAAGTACCGGTCATGGGAGACAGCGATCACGATCCCGGAGAAATGGTCCAGATAGTCCTCGAGAATCTGCAGGGTCTGGATGTCCAGGTCGTTTGTCGGCTCATCCAGGATCAGGACGTTGGGCGCGGCCATCAGGACCCGCAGCAGGCTGAGCCTGCGCTTTTCCCCGCCGGAGAGCCTGGACACCGGCGTGTACTGCTTGTGTTTATCAAAAAGGAAGCGCTCGCACATGACAGACGCGGAGACCAGGCCGTCCGCAGTCGGGATGAACTCCGCGATGTCCTTCACCACGGAGATGACCGTATCCCCCTGCTCCGGCAGCTCGTTTTCCTGGGCAAAATAGCCGATGCGGATGGTCTGGCCGATCTCCACCTCCCCCGCATCCGCGGGGATCTGCCCGGTCAGGATCTTCAGCAGGGTCGATTTGCCGCAGCCGTTCGGCCCGATGATGCCGATCCGGTCATTGCGCAGGAAGGTGTAGGTGAAATCCCGGAACAGGCATTTCCCGCCGTAGGATTTGGCCAGGCCCCTCACCTCGATGGTCTTGTTGCCCATCCTGGAGGGCAGCGATTCGATGAGGAGATTACGCTCCTCGGCGATCTTCTCCCGGTCCCGCAGCGCCTCGAAGCGCTGGATATGGGCCTTCTGCTTGGTCGATCTCGCCCTGGCCCCGCGCATCATCCAGGCCAGGTCCTGCCGGTAGATCGCCGCCATTTTGCGCTCCGCCGCCACGGCAAAGTCCATCCTGGCCTGCTTTGTCTCCAGGTATTTCTCGTAGTTGCCCGGGTAGCTGTAGACACTGGACCGGTCGATCTCCCAGATCACCGAGGTCACCTCATCCAGGAAATACCGGTCGTGGGTGACCATCAGCAGGGCGCCGCGGTAGGCGGCCAGCTGCTCCTGCAGCCACTCGATCATCCCGTGGTCCAGGTGGTTGGTCGGCTCATCCAGGATAAGCAGATCGCTCTCGGAGAGCAGGGCCGCCGCCAGGGCCGCCCGCTTGCGCTGGCCGCCCGAGAGGGTCTGGGGCATGGCCTGGGGATCCGGTATGCCGAGTTTTTCCAGCACCGCTGCCGCCTCGCCCTGCACGTTCCAGTATTCCTGCGACTGGCTGATGCTCCCGGCCACATTTTCGAGCACGGTCTTCTCCGGATCAAACCGGGGGTCCTGGGGCAGGTAGGAGATCCGCAGGCCGTTTCGCATTACCCGCTCCCCGCTGTCCGGCTGCAGCTCCCCCGCCGCGATCCGGAGCAGGGTAGACTTGCCCGTGCCGTTTACGCCGATCACGCCGATCCTGTCGTATTCCTCTATTCCCTGCGTCACATCCTGCAGTATCCGGGTATCGCCCAGCGTCAGGCTGATCCCCTCAAGTGTCATGATGACCATACTTTTCTCCTGTTCCGGCAATTGTTTATCAGACACTATGGTAACGCGATTTCCCCTTTTTCTCAACAGAAAAAAGGGCCTCCGCCGTACCGGCAAAGGCCCCTCAGGGGTTTCTCACCGGATATCATACACGCTGCGGATGCTGAGGGCGCCTGCCGCGCCGCGCAGCACCTTAAGCGTTCTGCTTCCCGGTTCCATATCAAAGTAGTTGTCCTCCAGCAGCAGATCCCCGTCCACAGGCAGGATCTCCACCGACCTTGCGTAGGCGGCCGCCGTGACCGTCACGGTGCCGCCTGCCGGGTCCGCCTGTACCTGCAGATGCGGATCGGCAAAGGCATAGTGCTTGGGCGCCGCGAACAGGACGCTCCCCGCCGAGCCCGCCTTCTCCAGGCGGAAGGACAGGTGGTGCCGCCTCGGGTCGATGCCCTTCAGGTCGATCAGCGGGAAGGCCTCGGCGCTGAAAGGCGCCGTATGCGTCGCAAACCGGCCTTCTCTTTCGATCCGGCCCTCCGGCGTCCGCAGCTCCCAGATCACCGTATCCTCCACCGTCTCAAAGGTCTCGTTGCTGACGCAGAGCTTCGCGGAAAAGGCGGCCTCCTCCGGCTCGCTGATGCAGGTCCTGCCCAGCGACGGCAGGCTCGTCTCCTCACAGCTTAAGAGAACAGGCGCAAAAAAGCGCTTCGCACTGTAGTGCAGGGCTTTCCAGCGCCCGAAATAATCGATGGACGCCCAGGAGGCGACCGGCCAGATGTCGTTCAGCTGCCAGTAGATCGCGCCCATGCAGCGGTTCCCGCTGCGGTTCCTCCGCAGATGCTCAACGCCGTAGCGGATCGCGTCCGCCTGCAGAAGCTGCGAGGCGTAGACAAGCAGGGAAAGATTCGTCGGGTACAGATAGTTCTGGGACAGATACTGCAGGATCTTCCCGTTGGCCCCGCTGTTTCTCTGGTGCATCTCCATGACATAGGAAAAATTATTCAGGTCCTCCGGTCTGGTGAAGGACTCGATGGTCTTCATCGCCGGGAAGGACTGGAAGCCGAATTCCGACAGATACCGGAAATAGTAGTCCCGGTACCCGGTGAAGGGGATGCCGCCGTGCCACACATCCCAGTAGTGCACATCTCCCCTGTCGGGATCCCGCGGCGAGACGAACTTCCCTCCCGAGGAAGGCGAGGACGGCCAGTAGAACCGGTCCGGATCCTCCTCCTGCAGGATGCCGGGGATGATGTACTCGTTCTGGATGAGGTAGTCCGCTGCCGTCTCGTCTGTTCCCTCGTACTCCCGCTCGAGGGCGAACTGCTCCATCTCGTTGTTGCCGCACCAGAGCAGCAGGCTCGCATGGTGGCGGAGCCTCCGCACGTTCTGCCGGATCTCCTCGGTGATGCTGCGCACAAAGGAATCGGTCAGCCGGTAGTTGGCGCAGGCGAACATCATGTCCTCCCAGACGACAAGTCCCAGCTCGTCGCACAGGTCAAAGAAGTCATCGTCCGGGTAGAACCCGCCGCCCCAGACGCGGACCGCGTTGAAATGCGCGTCCCGGCAGTCCTTCAGCAGCGCCTCGGTGCGGCTGCGGCTCCTTCTTGACAGGATGCAGTCCTCCGGGATGTAATCGGCGCCCATGGAAAAGAACGCCTGTCCGTTGACCATGGCCGCGAAGCTCTCGCCCCACTCGTCCGCCCTGCGCAGCATCGTCGCGGCGCGAAGGCCGATCCGCAGCGTTTTTTCATCCTCTTTTTTCTGTTCCCTGTCCGGAGACGCCCCGCCCGCATAAACAGCCGCGCGGAGGGTGTAGAGCGGCTGGCTGCCCAGGCCGTTCGGCCACCACAGGGCGGGTGACGGCACGGCAAAGCGCTCGCCGGCCCGGAATGTCCATGTCTGTCCATCCGGAGAAACAAGGGTAAGCTCCGTTTTCTCCGCAGTCCCTTCCGTAAGCACGTCCACGGTAAGGAATACGGATACGCGGCCCTCGCGCGCATACCGGGACCCGTCAGGCGCCTCGTTTACCGCCGTGCCGTCCGGCGTCAGAATCTCCTGCTTCACGCGCACGTCGAGAATGCGCGCATTCTCCCAGCCCACGAGCTGCACATCCTTCCAGATTCCCTGGTCGGGAAGCCGCGGGCCCCAGTCCCAGCCGAACATGCAGTGGGCCTTGCGCAGATGCGGGAAGCCCCGCATTACCTCGTAGGACCCGCCGAGATGATGTTTCCTGTCCTCCTCGCGGATGAACCGCAGCGGGGAATGGGTGATCACCTTCAGCTCATTGTCCTTTTCCTTCAGCAGTCCGCGGACCGGGAATTCCCAGGCGATGTGCATGTTGTCCGTACTGCCGAGATGCTCTCCGTTCAGGTACACATCGGCAAGGGTATCGATCCCGTCAAACCGCAGGCACTGATGGGCGCACTGCGCGATGTCCTCCGGCAGGTCAAACCGCCGCCCGAAGGTATAATCCTCCTCCATGAGGGGAAGGGCTTTCAGCTCATTGTCCCGGTAGTAGGGATCCTCCATCTGCCCTGCGTCAAGCAGGAAGGAATACACCGATCCCGGAATCTGTCCGGTCACCGTATGTCCGTCACCGCAGATCATGTCCCATGATCCGTTTAAACTCCACTGCTTCATATTGCACCTCTTCTATCCAGGTAGCGCCGCCGTAATCCTCGGAGTCAAGATTCGTACGATGGTTGAATACGGTGATCGTCGTTTCGAGATCGGTGTAGTCCTCACCCAGCGTGATGTCGGCATATCCGTCTGCAAAAACCGGGACCGTCAGGGAAAGCGCCTGTTTTGAGGTAGAATAAAGCGTGTTAGATTTATTCATCGCAAGTATAATTTTAACACAAAAGAAGGATCTTGGGCTTTGATAACCCTCGATCCTTCTTTGCTTTTCAGGCTATGCTTTTTTCACAGCCCCTTCCATTCTGCCGGAAAAATCCAGCCTTATATTCTGAACTTAGAATTACACGTTCATCTGCTTGGCAACTTCTGCCGCGAAGTCTTCCTGCTTCTTCTCGATGCCTTCGCCGGTCTCGAAGCGGACAAAGGACTTGACCGTGATCTTCGCGCCGTTGGCTTTCGCTACGCCGGCAACATACTGAGAAACGGGCTGCTTGCCGTCCTCGGCCTTGACATAGATCTGATCCATCAGGCAGATCTCTTTGAGCTCCTTGGCAAGACGACCCATGACAGCGCCTTTGATGACCTTCTCGGGCTTGCCGGCCATCTTCGGGTCATTCGCGATCTGCGCGGAGAGGATCTCGATCTCATGATCCTTGTACTCCTGGGAGATCTCATCAGCGGTCACATACAGCGGCTTAAGGGCTGCAACCTGCATTGCCAGGTTCTTCGCCATTTCTTTGATCTCATCGTTGACAACATCGGTCACGACATCGACCAGAACGCCGATCTTGCCGCCCATATGGGTGTAGGCAGCGACGAAGCCTTCCGGCTCTTCAACCTTCGCGAAACGACGGATGTTCATGTTCTCGCCGATAACGGAGATCTGTCCGGCAAGGGCTTCCTTAACGGTTCTTTCCGGCTCGAACTTCCACGGCTCTTCCATCAGAGCGTCAACATCAGCGGCGGAGGACTCCATGACCTGCTCCGCTACCTGCGCGACATAATTGCGGAACTTCTCGTTCTTCGCAACGAAGTCGGTCTCAGCGTTAACTTCGACAGCAACGGCGCGCTTCGCGTCATCGGAGACCAGAAGCATAACGATACCTTCAGCGGCGATACGGCCGGCCTTCTTCTGCGCGGTGGCAAGACCTTTTTCTCTCAGCCACTCAACAGCCTTGTCCATGTCGCCTTCGGTGGCAGTCAGGGCCTTCTTGCAGTCCATCATGCCGGAACCGGTCATCTCACGTAATTCCTTAACCATTGCAGCTGTAATTGCCATTTTTCTCTCCCATCTGCCGCATGGCGCGGCTTAAAAAGAGGGCGGATCTCATCCGGTCACGCCGGTGAAAGCCGCCCGTAAACCCTTCTGTACCTGTTTACTCCTCGGTGACGGCCTCGAGCGGGGCTTCCTCGCCTTCCATCGCCGGCTCCGCATTCTCAGCGCCCTGCTTTGCCTCGATGATAGCGTCAGCCATCTTGGAGACGATCAGCTTGACGGCACGGATGGCGTCGTCATTGCCGGGGATGATCACGTCGAGCTCTTCCGGATCGCAGTTGGTGTCGGCGATACCGAACAGCTTGATGCCGAGGGTGTGCGCTTCCTGTACGCAGATTCTTTCCTTCTTCGGGTCTACGACGAAGATCGCATCCGGCAGTCTCTTCATTTCCTTGATACCGCCGAGGTTCTTCTCGAGCTTCTCCTGCTCTTTCTTCAGCGCGATAACTTCCTTCTTCGGCAGAACGTCGAAGGTGCCGTCCTCAGCCATGGTCTCGATCTGTTTCAGACGGGCAATACGGCTCTGGATGGTCTTGAAGTTGGTCAGCATGCCGCCGAGCCATCTCTCGTTGACATAGAACATACCGCAGCGCTCAGCCTCAAGCTGAACAGCGTCCTGCGCCTGCTTCTTCGTGCCGACAAAAAGGACCGTGCCGCCGTCAGCAGCGATCTGGGCCATCTCCCTGTAGGCATCGTCGACCATAACGACCGACTTCTGCAGATCGATGATGTAGATCCCGTTTCTCTCCGTGTAGATGTACGGAGCCATTTTGGGGTTCCATCTTCTGGTCTGATGTCCGAAATGGACGCCTGCTTCGAGCAGCTGTTTCATGGAAAGTACGCTCATTTTTTCTCTTCTCCTTCTGGTTTTTTCTTCCGCAGAGTTCTTCTCCCGCCGCGACCTTTCCGGCACCAGCGGCGGAATCCTCCTGCGTGTGTGATTTGCAGCCTATTTAATATAGCATAAGAAAAAGGCGCGTGCAACAAGAAATTGCTTTATCCAAAAAAGTCGTCCGCCACCTTCTCCCAGCGCCAGCGGGTAAGGTCCACCTGCCCGTCCGGGCAGGGTATTCCGTCCGCTTCCAGCAGTTGGATCTGGCGGTTTTCTCCGCCGAAGGCAAAGGCCCGGGAGACGCGCCCCTCGCGGTCCACGACCCGGTAGCAGGGAATGCCCTCCGGGTCCGGGTTCGCGTGCAGGGCGTAGCCCACCACGCGCGCCCACCGCCTGTTTCCCGCCAGGGCAGCGACCTGCCCGTAGGTAGCCACCTTTCCGCGCGGGATCTGCCGCACGACGTCGTAGATCCGCGCAAAGACCGCTCCGTTTCCGCTCATCTTCTCCTCATTCTCTTCTCAGCGCTTCGATCGGATCCAGGTTCGCGGCCTTTACGGAAGGCAGGAACCCGAAGACGATGCCGATGACCATGGAAAAGACCACCGCGACCACCGCGGCGGGGATGCTGATTCCCACGTCAAAGCCCAGTATCCGGTGCAGTACCTGCGCGGCGCCGATGCCGGACGCGACGCCCAGCAGGCCGCCGAGGCTCGTCAGCACGGCCGCCTCGGTCAGGAACTGGCCGAGGATAACGCCCTTCCTCGCCCCGAGCGCCTTCTTGAGGCCGATCTCGGAGGTACGCTCCGTCACGGACACCAGCATGATGTTCATGACGCCGATGCCGCCGACCAGCAGGGAGATGCCGGCGATCCACACCAGCTGCATGTTGGTGGTGTTGCGCAGCTCCTGCAGCTCCTGTACCTGTCCCTGCAGGTCAGCCGCCGCGTACTTGACCTCCGACTCCTGGTTCGTGATCGTCTTGTTCAGGATGTCCGCGGTCTTCTTGCCCGCCCTGGTCATGTCGTCCGTGCTCGTCGCCCGCACGACCACATTCTCCGGCTCGTCATAATTGAAGATGATCGGCCAGGATGCCTTCGGGATAAAGAGCAGACCGTTCTTGCCGTTCTGATAGTTGATGTAATAGTCCTCTACCGACTCGATGTTCGGCTGGAACCGCAGCGCCTCCGTGACGACGCCCACCACCGTGAACGGGACTCCCTTGATCTCGATCACCTTGCCCAACGGGTTCTCCTCGTTGAACAGGGTCCGCCCCGCGGTCTCGTCCAGAATCAGGACCTTGCGGAAATCAGTATAATCCTTCTCCACAAACCCCCTGCCGGTCTGGGTAACATAGCCGCAGGTATCAAAATAGGTATCATCCACCCCGTACATGTACACGTCGGAGATGGAGACCGTCCCGTAGTAGATGTTGTCGGAAAGATAGCGCGAGCAGTAGGACGTCGCGGACTCCACCTCGCTCAGATCGCCGATGCTCTTCATTGTGCTCTCGGAGACCACGGGGATCCCCTGGGGGATCGAGGAAGAGTCGTAGATCGTGTAGGGGTAGCCGCCCTCGTAGAGCTGCACGTCCACGGTATTCTTGCCGGAGCCGACCAGCTGGCTCTTGATCTTTTCATTTGTACCGGTGATCGTCGAGACGATCGCAATGATCGCCGCGATACCGATGATGATCCCGAGCATGGTCAGGAAAGACCGCAATTTATGCGACCATATACCCTGAAACGCAAGCCGGATATTTTCAAACATGCCAAAGGCCTCCTGTTGTCAATAATAATAGCTCCCGCCGCCGGAGACATCGTCGGTCTCCTGGGTCTCGGCCCCCTCCACGACATTCTTTCCGTAGGGGAAGGCGATATAGTCGTCCTCCGTCAGGCCCTTGCGGATCTCGATGGCCTGGCCGTACATGGAAGAGCCGGTCTGCACATACTGCTTGGTCAGCATGCCGTCATCCCCGCGCTTGAAGACATAGCTTCTGCCGCTGGGCTCACGCCGCACGAAATAGTTCTCCAGGTAGATGCCTCCGCTGGCGCTCGTGTTCTGCAGGGTCATCTCCACCTCGCCCTCGCCGAGTCCCGAAGCCTCATCCGCCTCGATGAACGCGTAGAAGGGATAGGCGGAACCTGCGCCGCTGCCCTCGTCAAAGTAGAAATAGTCATCCTTATTGTCGGACGGATAGACGGAGATCTCGGTGATCTCGGCGGTAAAGGTCTGGCCGTACTCGTAGGAATAGCCGCTGAGCCGGTCGCCGATCTTCACATCCTCCAGCTTCGATTCGCTGATCAGGCTCTTGACGTAGAGGCCGGCCGCGCCGGTGATCACGATAAACTGCTCCTCGGCGACCGTATCGTCCACCGTACCCGCCGCGGAGACCACGCCGTCCATCGTGCTCTTGACGATCCTGCTGTCCAGCTTGCGCTCGTACTGCTTGATCTTCAGCTCGCTCTCGCGGATCTCGAGCTCGGTGGCCCTGATCGCTCTCTTCTGCCCCTCGATCGCATCTTTCAGCTCCGCCGCGGTGTATCCCCGCTGCGGCTCGTACTCCAGGCCTTCGTCCACGCCCCAGGGGAATTCCTCCCACTCTGTTTCCGGGAGGATCTCCTCATCACCGTCTTCGATCGTAAAACGGTAATAATTATCCAGAGCGGTCACATAGGCGTCAAGCACATCTTTGACCCCGGCTGCATTATATTCAGCCCGTTTCTCCAGGCTTACCGCGTAATAGGCTTCGACCGTGTTCCGGATCTGCTCCTCCAGCGCCAGGAGAGTAGAAACGGGAAGATTACTGACCTCTTTTGCGTTCAGAGATTCCGGATCCAGCTTGTACAGTTCATGCTGGAACTTATAGGCACAGAGGTTCTCATAAGCCTTCTGTATTTCCTGCGCCGTCCCTGACCCGAGAATCTCTTCCACGATCTTCGGGACTTTATACAGGATGATCAGTCTCTGGTTTCCGTAAAGATCCTCCTCCATCTGCACATCCCTGGGCTCGCCCAGATACGTGCGGAAGATCTCCAGGCCCTTGTCAATATCCGTCTGGGAAACCGTCCCGATCCCGCCTGCAGCAAAATCGGCTGCAACAAACTGGTAACGGGCGAGGAAGTCACTGACATAGCCGATATATTCGCTGAGCACATCCGGGTCGATGACGCCCTC
>CAMOKZ010000004.1 GCA_946618155.1 uncultured Lachnospiraceae bacterium
CGCGGTGCGCAATCTGTTCTTCGGCACCTTCGGCTGCCTGGCTTACGTGGTGCCCATCCTCATTTTTGCCCTGGCCGCCTATCTGACGGTGGCCGGCCGCAGCGCAGCCGCGGTCAGGCGGGCGGTGACCTATACCGTTCTTTTCCTGGTCATCTGCGCGCTGCTGCAGCTGGCGATGCTCGGCTGGTCGAAGGGGACCTCCCTTGCCGACTATTATGAGGTATGCGCCTACTACCGGACCGGCGGCGGTCTTGCCGGCGGCCTGCTGGTCAGCCTGCTTTGCCCGATGTTCGGCACCGTGGGGGCCTGCATCATCCTGGCCATTGTCGCCATCATCTGCATCGTCATCATCTCCCAGCAGGCGCTGATCGCTACCTTCGGGGAAAAGCGCGGACGCGCGGCGAGACAGCGCATGGAGGAGCGGGCAAGGCGCAGGGCGATGGAGGCAAGGCGCGAGGATTACGTGCAGGATGAGCCCGAGGCCTACGACCCCGAGGACGAGGACGAATACGCGGACCATGTTTCCCTGATCGACCTGTTTGTCCCGAAGCGCGGCGCAGGAAAGCCCGTTCCGCCTTCCGTGATCACGCTGGAGCCGGAGAGCGGCCGCAGGACAAAGGCGCGCGCCACCGGCGGCGAGGGGATCACCATCACTGGTCTTACCGCCCAGTCTTCAGAGGATGAAGTGGACGAAGTGACTGCCCAGACGGCGCAGGCCGCAGAGCCGGTCAGGCCGGTCTTCACCGTCATCCGGGAGGATGACACTGCGGGCTCTGCAGACGAATACACGGATGAGACCGGGTTTAACGAAGACGAGGATACGCCTTCTCCGGAAGAGCTTCTGCGCAGGTCCGGCCAGATGGACCGGCAGGCCGCAGGGAAAAAAGAAGGCGAAGGCGGCGAGCCCCGGGAAAAGAGCGGACGCGCGAAGAGCGCTGCCGGAAAGGGACAGGGCAGTTCTGCCGCCGGGAAAGCGCAGGCTGACGGCGCCGGGGACGGCGGGGAAGCCGGAGAGGACGACGGCGAGGTGGCCAGGCAGCTCGATGAGAACGCGGCCATCACGCGGCCCTATGTCTATCCCTCCCTCGATCTTCTGGCCCAGCCCTCCGGTAAACGCGGCGGTCCCGACATGGACGAACTGAGCGATACCGCGATGCGGCTGCAGGAGGTGCTGGAGACCTTCGGCGTCAAGGCGAAGGTGACCAACGTCAGCTGCGGCCCCAGCGTAACGCGGTACGAGCTGCTGCCGGAGACCGGCGTGCGCGTGAGCAAGATCACCGGCCTGGCCAACGATATCATGCTCAGCCTTGCCGCTTCGGACATCCGTATCGAAGCGCCCATCCCCGGAAAATCCGCGGTGGGCATCGAGGTGCCCAACAAGAAGACGGCAATGGTGACCGTAAGGGAACTGCTGGAAAGCGAAGCCTTTATGCGCCATCCCTCAAAGCTGGCCTACGTGGTGGGCAAGGACATCGGCGGCAAGATCATTGTCTCCGATATCGCGAAGATGCCCCATCTGCTGATCGCCGGCGCGACGGGATCGGGCAAATCGGTCTTTATCAATACCCTCATCGCGAGCATCCTTTACCATGCGGCGCCTGAGGACGTGCGGCTGATCATGATCGACCCGAAGGTCGTCGAGCTGAGCGTCTACAACGGCATCCCGCATCTGCTCATCCCCGTGGTGACCGACCCGAAGAAGGCCGCCGGGGCCCTGAACTGGGGCGTTGCGGAGATGACGAAGCGCTACGAGCTGTTCGCGAAAGCCGGCGTGCGCGGCCTGAAGGGCTACAACGAGATGATCGGTAAGCTGGAAGAGGAGTACGAGGCTGCCAAAGCTGCCGGAGAGCAGGTCGTGCGTCCGGTGAAGCTGCCGCAGATCGTGATCATTGTCGACGAGCTGGCCGACCTGATGATGGTCGCCTCGAAGGACGTGGAGGACGCCATCGTTCGCCTTACCCAGCTGGCGCGTGCTGCCGGCATCCATCTGGTCATCGCGACCCAGCGTCCCTCGGTGGACGTCATCACCGGCCTGATCAAGGCCAACATCCCCAGCCGGATCGCCTTCGCGGTCTCCTCCATGGTGGATTCCCGCACCATCCTCGATATGGGCGGCGCGGAAAAGCTTCTGGGCCACGGGGATATGCTCTTCTCGCCGCAGAACTATAAGACGCCTGCCCGTGTACAGGGCGCGCTGATCGAGGACGATGAAGTGGCCAGGATCGTCGAGGACATCAAGCAGAACAATCCGGACGACCAGTACGAGGCGCGCATGGAGAAGCAGCTGGCCGAGGTCCAGCAGTCCGCGGGCGCATCCGCCAAAGGCGGCGGCTCCGATACGGATGAACTGTTTGCCGACGCCGGCAGGCTCATCATCGAGAAGGAGAAAGCGTCCATCGGCATTCTGCAGCGCGGCTTCAAGATCGGCTTCAACCGGGCGGCGCGCATCATGGAACAGCTGTGCGACGCGGGCGTGGTCGGCCCCGAGGAGGGGACAAAGCCCCGCAAGCTGCTGATGAGCATGGAAGACTTTGAGAATTACCTGGAAAACAACTGACATGGCGGAAAAGGAGAGGCGCTCTTGCTGGAGATCACGATAGCGGCGGTGGGAAAGCTCAAGGAAAAGTACTGGCGGGACGCCTCGGCGGAATACGCCATGCGGCTCGGCCGCTACTGCCGCCTTTCCATCGCGGAGGCGGAGGACGAGCAGACGCCGGAGGGGAAAAGATCGGTGTCCCCGCAGGTCATTCTGGCCCGCGAGGGCGCGCGGCTGGAGAAGCTGATCCGGCCCTGCACCTTTCTGATCGTCCTGGCCATTGACGGGAAGCGCTTTTCCAGCGAGGGGTTCTCCGAAAAGCTTGCCTCCCTCAAGGTGAGCGGGGTCAGCCACATCACCTTCGTGATCGGCGGCTCCCTGGGGCTTTCCCCGGAGATTCTGCGGCGCGCGGATCTTAAGGTCTCCTTCTCGGATATGACCTTTCCGCACCAGATGATGCGGGTGATTCTCCTGGAACAGATCTACCGGGCGTTCCGGATAGAACGCGGCGAGCCCTATCACAAATAGGAGCGGAGCCCTTTGGTTGACACGGGTTTTTTTGTATATTACAATTTCAATCGAAGCGTTGGCGGGAGCGATCCCGGAACAAAAAAGGAGGGAAAACATGGCACTTGCAGGCAGAGAAGTGATCGAGGCAGGAAAGGCTGCCCTCGGTATCGAATTCGGTTCAACAAGAATCAAGGGCGTACTGGTGGCTGAGGACAACAAAGTGCTCGCGATCGGTACTTATGACTGGGAAAACAGGCTGGAGAACGGCGTCTGGACCTACAGCCTTGAAGATATCTGGAAAGGCCTGCAGGGCTGCTATGCCTCTGTGATCGCCGATGTACAGGCAAAGTACGGCGTGCCCGTACGCAGACTTGCCGCTCTCGGCTTCAGCGGTATGATGCACGGCTACCTGGCCTTCAACGCGCAGGGCGAGCTGCTGGTTCCCTTCCGCACCTGGAGAAACACGATCACCGGCGAAGCGGCGGAAAAGCTCACCGAACTTTTCCACTTCAATATCCCGCAGAGATGGAGCATCGCCCATCTGTACCAGGCCATCCTGAACGGCGAAGAGCATGTGAAGGATGTTGACTTCTTCACCACCCTTGCCGGCTATATCCACTGGAAGATGACCGGCTGCAGAGTGCTGGGCGTGGGCGAGGCCTCCGGCATGTTCCCGATCGACCCGGATACCAGGGATTTCGACCAGACGATGATCGCGGCCTTCGACCGCCTGCTGGACGGAAAATATTCCTGGAAGCTGCAGGAGATCCTGCCGAAGGTCATGGTCGCCGGACAGAACGCCGGGACCCTTACCGAGGAAGGCGCAAAGCTGCTTGATGTTTCCGGACAGCTCGAGGCAGGCGTTCCGCTCTGCCCGCCCGAGGGCGACGCCGGCACCGGCATGGTCGCCACGAACAGCGTAGCGGTCTCCACCGGCAATGTGTCCGCCGGTACCTCCGTCTTCGCCATGGTCGTCATGGAGAAGAACCTGGAGAACGTCTACACCGAGCTGGATATGGTCACGACGCCCGGCGGCGAGCCCGTCGCGATGGTCCACTGCAACAACTGCACCTCCGACCTGAACGCGTGGGTGAACCTGTTCAAGGAGTTCTGGGCAGCCATGGGCATGGAGCCCGATATGAACCAGATCTTCTCCGTCCTGTACAACCGTGCCCTGACGGGCGACGCGGACTGCGGCGGACTGCTGGCTTACAATTACTTCGCGGGAGAGACGATCACCGGTTTCGATGAGGGTCGTCCGCTCTTTGTCCGCATGCCGGACGCGAAGCTTTCCCTGGCCAACTTCATGCGCTCGCACCTGTTCTCTTCGCTGGCGACGTTGAAGATCGGCCTTGATATCCTGCTGAAGAAGGAAAAAGTGAAAGTCACCAGCATGATGGGCCATGGCGGCCTGTTCAAGACCGAGGGCGTAGGCCAGAGCATTCTTGCCGCTGCCGTCGACGCGCCGGTCACCGTAATGAAGACGGCCGGTGAGGGCGGTGCCTGGGGCATTGCGGTCCTGGCCAACTACATGGTGAACAAGGAAAAGGACGAGAGCCTTGCCGCATATCTGGACAACAAGGTCTTCGCGGGCGAAGAGGGAACTACCCTTGCGCCGAAGGCTGAGGATGTCGCGGGCTTTGAATCCTTCATGAAGCGCTATATGAAGGGCCTGCCCATCGAGCGCGCTGCCGTTGAGCATATGCAGGGCTGAAGAAAGAATCTATGATAGAAAAGATCGTTGACATGCCGGCCGCGGTTGCGGCCGGCGTGTTCGGACAGTTTGACGAACATATCCGCAAGATCGAGCGCACCTTCCAGGTGACGGTCTTAAGCCGCGACGGCTCTGTTCGCGTGCTGGGGCGCGACGCCGCTGCCGACCGGGCAGCGAGGGTCCTGCGCACCCTTGCGGACCTTGCCGCCCGCGGGAATACGATCACGGAGCAGAACGTCGACTACGCCATCTCCCTTGTCTTTGAGGACAAGGAGGAAGCGGCGGTGGAGATCGACCGGGACTGCATCTGCCATACCATCGGCGGCAAGCCCATCCGGCCCAAGACCCTGGGACAGAAGCAGTATGTGGACGCCATCCGGCAGAGCATGATCACCTTCGGGATCGGACCCGCCGGCACGGGCAAGACCTACCTTGCCATGGCGATGGCGATCACGGCCTTCAAGAACGACGAGGTCGGCCGCATCATCATGACGCGTCCCGCCATCGAGGCGGGAGAGAAGCTGGGCTTTTTGCCCGGCGACCTGCAGAGCAAGGTGGATCCCTACCTGCGTCCCCTTTACGACGCGCTCTACCAGATCATGGGCCCGGAAAGCTTCCAGAAGAATTCGGAAAAGGGCCTGATCGAGGTCGCCCCCCTGGCCTACATGCGCGGGCGCACCCTGGACAACGCGTTCATCATCCTGGACGAGGCGCAGAATACGACCCCGGCCCAGATGAAGATGTTCCTGACCAGAATCGGATTCGGCTCCAAGGTGATCATCACCGGCGACCTGACCCAGAAGGACCTGCCCTTCTCCGAGCAGTCCGGTCTTGAGGTGGCCGTGAAGGTCTTAAAGAACGTGGACGACATCCGCTTCTGTTACCTGACCAGCCGTGACGTCGTGCGCCATCCCCTGGTCCAGAAGATCGTCAAGGCCTACGAGGCCTACGAGGAGAAGATGGCCGTGCGCCAGAAGGCGAGAGCCGCGGCAAAACATCAGGACGGAACGCGTGCGGAGGATAAGAAATGAGAATCATCGCGGAAGACGAGACCGGCGGTGCCCTTGAGCTGCCGGTGGAAGAACTGGCCGCCCTTGCGGCGGAAGGCGTGCTCGACGAGCTGGGCTGCCCCTATGAGGCCGCCGTCAGCCTGCTGATCACGGATGAAGAGGGGATAAGGGAACTGAACCGGACGGCCCGCGGCATTGACGCGGTCACCGACGTGCTGTCTTTCCCGGCCCTTTCCTTTGCCGCGCCGGGTGACTTCTCCTTCCTGGAGGACGAGACCTTTTACGCGGACGCCTTTGACCCGGAGAGCGGCGAGCTCATGCTGGGGGACATCGCGGTCTGTGCGGGCCGGGCGAAAAGCCAGGCTCAGGAATACGGGCATTCCCTGCGGCGCGAATTTGCGTTTCTGATCGCCCACAGCGTGCTGCACCTTTCCGGGTTCGATCACGAGACGCCGGAGGAAGCGCAGAAGATGGAAGCACTCCAGGAAAAGGTACTGACCCGCCTCGGCATCACGAGAGACGGAGAATGATTAGAAATAAAGGACGGTAGAGCGGTGAAGAGCCAAAAGAGCAGCGGGAACAGTTTTATGATGCAGGGCACGATCCTGGCGGCAGCCTCGATTCTGGCAAAGGTGATCGGCCTGATCTACCGCATCCCCCTGACCGGAATCTTAGGGGACGAGGGAAACAGCTATTATTCCACGGCGAATGAGATCTACACCATCATTCTGATGATCTCGTCGTTTTCCCTGCCGCTGGCCATCTCCAAGATGATGGCGGCGAGGATCCACCGGGGCGAATACCGGAACGCGAACCGGGTATTTGTCTGCGCCGTGCACTTCGCTGTCGTGACCGGCGCCGGTCTTTCCCTTCTGACCTGGCTCTTTGCGGGCATCATCACCAAATACGCGATGCACTTTGAACTGGCCAAACTCGGTCTGCGCGTCATTGCGCCGGCCATCCTGGTCTTCGCTGTGGCGGGCACCTTCCGCGGCTTTTTCCAGGGTATGGGCAACATGAAGCCGACGGCCGCTTCCCAGATCATTGAGCAGATCATCAACGCCATCTTTTCCGTGCTCTGCGCCTCGGTCATGTTCCGGTACGGCCTTGAGCAGGCGGCAAAGCTCGGCAATGATTCCTACGCCCCCGCCTGGGGCGCTGCCGGCGCCAACTTCGGCACCGTCATCAGCGTTACCGTCGCCCTGATCTTTATGATGATCCTGTATGCGCGCCACAACCGCGTCTTCGCGAAGCAGGTGCGCCAGGATCATACCCAGCACAGAGAGTCCCGGAGGGAGATCTACAGTCTCCTGCTGCAGACCATCACCCCGATCATCCTGAGCACGCTGATCTACAACATCAGCACCATCCTGGACCAGGGCGTGTTCAACGCCGTGCTGAAGGGCCAGGGCTACACGGAGCAGCAGTACGGGATCATCTGGGGAATCTATGTCGGCAAATTCCGCGTTCTGATGAACGTGCCCCTTTCCCTCGCCTCGTGCCTGGGCCCGGCCATCGTGCCCAGCCTTGCCGGCGACCTGAGATCCAGGACGGACCGCAAGGCGGCCGCAGCCAAGGCGGCGGTCTCCATCCGCTACACCATGCTGCTGACCATCCCCTGCGCGATGGGCATGGCGGCCCTGGGCGGCCCGATCATCACCATGCTGTTCCATCCGGAGAGCGGCGTACCCCTTGCCGCGGGAATCATGCAGGCCGGCGCGCCGATGATCATTCTCTACGCGCTGTCCACGCTGACCACCGCCATCCTGCAGGGCATCGACCACCTGCGCGACCCGCTGATCAACTGCGGGATCGCCCTTGGCCTGCATATCGTCGTCCTGTACGTGATGCTGCGGCACTTTAACCTCAACATCTACGCGGTCATGTACGCGAACATCTTCTTCGCCCTGGTCGTGTGCATCCTCAACGCCCTTTCGATCCGGCGCTACCTCCATCACAGGCAGGAGATCGTGCGCACCTTCCTGCTTCCGGGGATCGCCTCCGTCATCATGGCATTCGCGGTCTACCTGGTCTACCGGATCTTTGCTCTCTTTGCGGGGAACACGATCAGCGTGGTCATCTCCATCATTGCCGGCGTTCTTGTCTACGCGGTCGGCCTGATCGCCTTCCGGGTGTTCACGATCGACGAGCTCGCCGCCCTGCCGAAGGGCAAGATGATCATCCGCTTAATCAGAAAGATGGGGCTGCTCAGATGAGAGAAGAGATGAAAACGCGCCAGGAGCTGATCCGCGCCTCCCTGGCGGACAAAAAACGAATCGTGATCAAGATCGGCACCTCCTCGATCACCCACCGGGAGACCGGGGCGCTGGACCTGATCAAGCTGGAGATTCTGGTGCGGGAGATCTGCGACCTGAAGAACCGGGGCAAGGACGTCATCCTCGTTTCCTCGGGTGCCATCGCGGTGGGCCGCGGCGCCATCAAGCTGGGACACCGCCCCTCGAAGATCGCGGAAAAGCAGGCCTGCGCCGCCATCGGGCAGGCGCAGCTGATGATGACCTACCAGAAGCTGTTCCGCGAGTACGGCCATCTGGCCGCCCAGATCCTGCTGACCAGGGATACGGTCTATGAGGAGCTGAGCCGCCACAACGCGCTGAATACCTTCAATGAACTCTTTGACCTGGGGGCCGTCCCCATCGTCAATGAAAACGACACCATCTCGACCTATGAGATCGAGTTCGGCGACAACGACAGCCTATCCGCCACCGTATCGGCCCTGATCGACGCGGACCTGCTGATCCTGCTCTCCGATATTGACGGGCTCTATTCGGACGATCCGCACAAGACGCCTGACGCCCGCTTCATCTCCTTTGTCGAGGACATGAGCGCGGTAATGGGCATGGGCAAGGATACCGGGAGCGATGTGGGGACCGGCGGGATGCGGACCAAGCTGCACGCCGCGCAGATCGCGACGGATTCCGGCACAGACATGATCATCGCCAACGGCGAGAATTTTCATATTATCCACCGGCTGATCGCCGGCGAAGAGCTCGGGACATTATTCTGGTCCCGGAAAGGACACGCATGACAAAACAGGAGATCGCGCGCATCAACGAACTGGCGCGCAAGGCGAAGACCACGGGGCTGACCGAAGAGGAGAAGGCGGAGCAGAAGATGCTGCGCGGCAGGTATATTGCCGCCATCCGCGCCAATCTCCGGGCCCAGCTCGACCGGATCGACGTGGTGGAACCGGACGGAAGCATCCGCAATCTGGGCGAGGTCTATGACCCGCAGGGACAGGGAAAATAAGATCATCCCGCCGCAGCCGCGCGAGGCGTGGCTGCGGCTTCCGTTTTAGAAAGGATACGATGCGATGAGCATTTTTGAAGAGTATATCAGGCAGATGGACACCTATGTGCCGGGCCCGGAGCCGCCCCTTCGCGAGCCGGAGCGGCAGCTCTGGTTCACCTGCCGGGTACGCAGCCTGGTGGCGCAGAGGGCCGCGGCGGCGGGAAGACCGCTGACCGCCTGCGTAAGGACCTTCGGCTGCCAGATGAATGAACGGGATTCCGAGAAGATCCGCGGCATCCTTCTCGCGGCCGGCTATGTGCTGACGGAGGAGGAAGAGGCGGATCTTTGCCTCTATAATACCTGCACGGTCCGGGAGAACGCCAACATGAAGGTCTACGGCCGGCTCGGGCTCCTGGGCAACAGGAAGAAGAAACACCCGGACAGGGTCATCGCCCTGTGCGGATGCATGATGCAGGAGCCGACGGCGGCCGCCAGGGTGAGGGAGACCTGCCCCTTCGTGGACCTGATCTTCGGCACCCACAACCTTTACCGGTTCGCGGAGCTGCTCGCCGCGGTGCTCTCCGGAAACGGCCCCGTCTGCGAGATCTGGGACAAGCCGGACGCGATCGTGGAGGAGCTGCCCGCGCAGCGCACCTATGCCTTTAAATCCGGCGTGAATATCATGTTCGGGTGCAACAATTTCTGCACCTACTGCATCGTGCCCTATGTGAGGGGACGGGAGCGGAGCCGTACCCCGGAGGATATCCTCGGGGAGTGCCGGTCCCTCGCGGCGGACGGCGTCAAAGAGATCATGCTGCTGGGGCAGAACGTCAACTCCTACGGCAAAAACCTGGAGACCCCGGTCAGCTTTGCCGATCTTCTGCGCCAGGTGAACGAGGTGGAGGGAATCGAGCGGATCCGCTTTATGACCTCCCATCCGAAGGATCTCTCCGACGACCTGATCGAAGCCATGCGGACCTGCGGCAAGGTCTGCCCGCACCTGCATCTTCCCCTGCAGTCGGGGAGCGATGCGCTGCTGAAGAAAATGAACCGCCACTATACGCGGGACCAGTATCTTCGCCTGACGGACAGGCTGCGCAGCGCCATGCCGGATCTGTCCCTGACGACGGATCTCATCGTGGGCTTCCCGGGGGAGACGGAGCAGGACCTGCAGGATACGCTGGACGTGGTGAGGCGCGTGGGATACGACACCGCCTTTACCTTTATCTATTCGAAGCGTTCCGGGACGCCGGCCGCCTCCATGCCGGACCAGGTGCCGGAGGATGTGGTCAAGGACCGTTTCGCCAGGCTGCTTGCCCTCGTGCAGGAGACGGGACGCGAGCGCTCCTCCCGGTTTACCGGGCAGGTGCAGCCGGTTCTGGCGGAGCACGTCAACGAACAGGATCCGTCCCTGCTGACCGGACGCCTTCCCTCCAACCTCACCGTGCATTTTCCGGGTGGGGCGTCGGAGATCGGGAGCATCCTGAATGTCAGGCTCACACAGTGCAAAGGCTTTTATTATCTGGGAGAGAGAGCATAACGACCATGAACAGCGAAGAACGCAAAGCGCTCGTCACGCCGATGATGCGCAGCTATCTGGAGACCAAGGAGAAGTATCCGGACTGCATTCTGTTCTACCGGCTGGGCGATTTCTATGAGATGTTTTTCGAGGACGCCATCCTCGCCTCCAGGGAACTGGAGATCACGCTCACGGGAAAGGACTGCGGCCTGCCCGAGCGGGCGCCCATGTGCGGCGTGCCCTATCACGCGGTGGACCAGTACCTGAACCGGCTGGTCCGCAAGGGCTACCGCGTCGCGATCTGCGAGCAGGTGGAAGACCCGAAGCTGGCCAAGGGCCTGGTCAAACGCGAGGTGGTGCGGATCGCCACCCCCGGCACGAACCTGGATACCCAGACCCTCGACGAGGAGAAGAACAACTATCTCATGTGCGTCGTCTGCGTCAGCGACCGGTTCGGAATCGCCGCCGCGGACATCACCACCGGCGCCTTCTTTGTCACGGAGACCGACGACCTGAAGCGCCTCCTCGACGAGATCAGCCGGTACATGCCGGCCGAGATCATCTGCAACCGCCTGTTTGAGGTCTGCGGCGCGGATCTCGAGGACCTGAAGGAGCGGCTCGGCATCACGGTCTTCACCCTGGCTGACCGATTCTTTGAAGACGACGCCGGGGCAGGCAAGCTACGGGAGCATTTCGGAGCCCGCCAGGATGTGGACGAGGTCCTTTCCGCCTTCCCCTGCGGGAAAATGGCGGCGGGGACGATGCTGCTCTATCTGACCGAGACGCAGATGAACGATCTGTCGAACCTCACGCAGATCACCCCCTATGTGACGAACCGGTTCATGGTGCTCGATTCCGGCACGAGGCGAAACCTCGAGCTGACCGAGACCATGCGGGAAAAGAATAAGCGCGGCTCCCTGCTGTGGGTCCTGGACAAGACGAAAACGGCCATGGGCGCACGCATGCTCCGCTCATTCCTGGAGCAGCCCCTGATCGATAAAGAAGAGATCGAGCTGCGCCTCTCCTGCATCGAGGAGCTGTGCGCCAACGCGATCACCCGGGAGGAGATCCGGGAGTATCTCGGCCCGGTCTATGACCTGGAGAGACTGATCAGCAAGATCAGCTACCGGACCGCGAACCCCAGGGACCTGACGGCCTTCCGTTCATCCCTGGAGATGATCGGGCCCATCAAGATCGTGCTGGGCGCCCTCCAGTCCCCGCTGGCCCTGCGCCTGCAGGAGGAGATGGATGAGCTGGCCGACATCTGCGACCTGATCACGAGGTCCATCGCCGACGAGCCGCCCATCCTCATCCGGGAGGGCGGGTTTATCCGCGAGGGCTATTCGGAGGAGGTCGACAGGCTGCGCCGGGCCGGCACGGACGGAAAGACCTGGCTCGCCCAGCTGGAGGCCAAGGAGCGGGAAAAGACCGGGATCAAGACTCTGCGGATCCGCTACAACAAGGTCTTCGGCTACTACATCGAGGTGACCAATTCCTTCCGGGACATGGTGCCGGACTATTATACGAGAAAACAGACCCTGACCAACGCCGAGCGGTACATCACGCCGGACCTCAAAGAGCTGGAGGACGTGATCCTCGGCGCCCAGGACCGCCTGAACACCCTGGAATATGACCTGTTCTGCGAGGTGCGGGACAGGATCGCGGAGAATATCCTCCGCATCCAGCAGACTGCCCGGGCCCTTGCCGGCGTCGACGTGTTCTGCTCCCTCGCCGCGGTGGCGGAGCGGAACGGCTATGTGCGCCCGAAGATCAATGAGCGGGGCATCATCGATATCCGGGAAGGCCGTCACCCCGTCGTCGAGCAGATGACCGGGGACGGGCTGTTCGTGCCCAACGACACCTACCTGGACGGAAAGAAGAACCGGATCTCGATCATCACCGGCCCGAACATGGCCGGCAAATCCACCTACATGCGCCAGACCGCCCTGATCGTGCTGATGGCGCAGATCGGCAGCTTCGTGCCGGCCACGTCAGCGAACATCGGGATCGTGGACCGCATCTTTACCCGCGTCGGCGCCTCGGATGACCTGGCCAGCGGGCAGAGCACCTTCATGGTGGAGATGACTGAGGTCGCGAACATCTTAAAGAACGCGACCCGCTCCAGCCTGCTCATCCTCGATGAGATCGGCCGCGGGACCAGCACCTATGACGGCCTGTCCATTGCCTGGGCCGTCGTGGAATACATCAGCAGCACAAAGCGCATCGGCGCGAAGACCCTGTTCGCCACCCACTACCACGAGCTGACCGAACTGGAGGGCAAGCTCGAGTGCGTGAACAACTACTGCATCGCGGTCAAGGAGAAGGGCGACGACATCGTCTTCCTGCGAAAGATCGTGCGGGGCGGGGCTGACCGCAGCTACGGCATTCAGGTGGCGAAGCTGGCGGGCCTGCCGGACGCGGTGATCGAGCGCGCGAAGGAGCTGGCCCAGGAGCTGGCGGACAACGACATCACCGGGCACGCCCTGCCGGAGCCTGAGACGGCGGAGAAAAAGCCGAAGCCCAGGCATTACGACCAGGTCGACCTCGAGCAGATGTCCCTGTTCGCGACGACATCCGACGAGGACGTCCTGGAGGAATTAAAGAGTCTCGACCTGACCAACATGACACCGATGGAAGCCCTGAACACCCTGTTCGGGCTGCAGAAGCGGCTGCAGAACCGCTGGAAGGAGTCCTGATATCAGGAGTCTCAATGGAGGGACAAGATGAAGGAAATTCGTGTGCTCCCGCAGGAGACGATCGACCAGATCGCGGCCGGCGAGGTCGTGGAGAGGCCTGCCTCCGTGGTCAAGGAACTCGTGGAGAATGCGATCGACGCCGGCGCCAGCGCCGTCACCTGTGAGATCCGCGAGGGCGGCGCCGCCCTGATCCGGATCACCGACAACGGGGAGGGGATAGAGAAGGCCCAGATCGCGACGGCTTTTCTTCCCCACGCGACGAGCAAGATCCGCTCCGCTGACGAGCTTCTGGGCGTTCCGACCCTGGGATTCCGCGGCGAAGCGCTCTCGAGCATCAGCGCGGTGGCCAAGGTGGAGCTCATCACGAAGACGCCCGGCGCCCTGGTGGGCTGCCGGTACCGGATAGAGGGCGGGCAGGAGATCGGCCTTGAGGAGATCGGCGCCCCGGAGGGCAGCACCTTCATCGTGCGGGATCTTTTCTACAACGTGCCCGCACGGAAGAAATTCCTGCGCTCCTCCGCCTCGGAGGCCGGCGCGGTGAGCGACCTGATCGAGCACATGGCCCTGTCGCACCCCGGCGTATCCTTCAAGTTCATTGTGAACGGGCAGGTGCGCATGCACACCTCGGGCAACCACGCCCTGAAGGACATCATCTACAGCCTTTACGGGCGCGACACGGCGGCCAATCTCCTGGAGATAGGCGCCGAGGCGCCCGGAATCAAGATCTCCGGATACATCGGAAAGCCCGTGATCTCCCGGGGCAACCGCGGGGCGGAGAACTACTTCGTGAACGGCCGCTTCATCCGGAGCAATGTCATCGCGAAGGCCATCGAGGAGGGCTACCGCACGTTCATGATGCAGCACCGCTATCCCTTCACGGTCCTCTTTATCACCCTGGACGGGGAGATGGTGGACGTGAACGTGCATCCGGCCAAGATGGAGGTGCGCTTCTCCGACGCACAGGCCGTCTACAATCTTCTGAGCGGCGCCGTCCGGGCAGCCCTGACCGGGAAGGTCCTGCTGCCGAAGGACGCCCCCGCGCCGGAAAAGAGCGCTGAGGAGGTCCCGGTGAAGAAATCCTACCCGGAACCCTTTGAGAGCATGCGGCGAAGCTGGACTGCGGAGAAGAGAAGTCCCTACGAGCGCATGTATCCCGAGCGCACGGGACGGGGCGGCGGGTCCGCTTATTCCGGAACCGGGACAAAGCCCTATTCCGGGACAGGCGCAAAGCCGGCTTCCGGCGGGACGGCGAGACAGGAGATTCCGGCAAAGCCCGCAGAGCCGGCTGGACAGATCTTCTCAGGCCAGGAAACAACTGGACAGGAAGTTCCGGTAAGGCCAACTTCACCGGTCAGCACTCCGGCGTCCGATACAACGGATACTAAGCCTTCACCGGCGCAGACAGAGACCACCACGCCTGCGCAGGCACAGGCAGAGACCAGCGCCCCGGCGCCCGCACAGGCAGAGCCTTCCGGGCCCGCGGCAAGGAGCGGGGAAAAGCCCCGGCAGATGGAGCTCTTCAGGGAGCAGGATACCCTGCTGACGCCCAAGGGCGTCGCTTCCCACCGGCTGATCGGCCAGCTCTTTGAGACCTACTGGCTCATCGAGTATGAGGGCTGCCTCTACATCATCGATCAGCACGCGGCCCATGAGAAGGTCATGTACGAGAGGCTGCTGGCCTCCCTGGAAAACAAGACCTTTACCAGCCAGATGGTCAGCCCGCCCATCATCCTGACCCTAAGGATGCAGGAGGCGGCGCTTCTGGAAAAGTATATGGAGGAATTTCAGCGGATCGGGTTCGAGATCAGCCAGTTCGGCGGACACGACTACGCGATCAGTGCCGTTCCGGGCAACTTCTTCGACTTTACCGACGCGGAGCTCTTCACCGCCATGCTGGATTCCCTCGGCGAGGCCAGCGGACCGCCGGCGGCGGTCCTGCTCCTGCCTCACCTTGCCACCATGGCCTGCAAGAGCGCGGTCAAGGGAAATACAAGGATGAGCGCGAAGGAGGCCGACGCCCTGATCGCTGAACTGCTGACCCTCAAAGATCCCTATAACTGCCCCCACGGGCGCCCCACGATCATCCGGATGACCAAGCAGGAGCTGGAAAAGAAATTCCACCGGATCGTGTAGACAGGAGAGGGCTTATGGAAAACAAGACGCCCCTTGTCGTGCTGACGGGCCCGACGGCCGTGGGCAAGACCGCGCTCTCTTTGCAGCTTGCGCGGCGGATCGGCGCGGAGATCATCTCGGCCGATTCCATGCAGGTATACCGCGGGCTGGACATCGGCTCCGCCAAGATCGCCAGGGAGGAGATGGCGGGCATTCCCCATCACCTGATCGACGTTCTGGACCCCGATGAGCCCTTTGATGTGGTCCGCTTCCAGGCCCTCGCGAAGGAGAGCATCCGGAAGATCCGGGAAAACGGCCATATCCCGCTCCTCACCGGGGGGACGGGCTTCTACATCCAGGCCGTTCTCTACGATATCGATTTTACCGAGACCCGGGAGGATGAGGACTACCGGCAGGAGCTTTCCGCATTCGCGGACCGCTTCGGCGACGAGGCGCTCCATGCAAAGCTTGCAGAGCTTGACCCGGAGAGCGCTGCGCAGATCCATCCCCACAACCGGCGCCGCGTGATCCGCGCGCTCGAGTTTTTCCGGAGCGCGAACAGCGCGATCTCTGAGCACAACGCCCGGGAGCGGGAGAAGACGTCGCCCTACAACTTTGCCTATTTTGTCCTGGACGATGAGCGGCAGGCCCTGTACGCGCGCTGCGACGCGCGGGTGGACGAGATGCTCAAAGCCGGACTGGAGGATGAGGTGAGGGGACTTGCCGCGGCAGGAGTCAGCCCCGCGGCCACCTCGATGAAAGGGATCGGCTACCGGGAAATGCTCTCCTACCTTTCGGGAGAGACGGACTATGCGGAGACGGTCCGCCTCATCAAACGCAATACCCGGCATTTTGCCAAGCGCCAGCTCACCTGGTTCCGGCGCGAGCGGGACGTGATCCGCTTTTACCGTCCGGACTATCCCGGCGATGAGGCCATTCTGGCAGACATGCTGAAAATACTTGAAGAAAAGGATATGATTTAACGATGACAGCGATCAGAGAGTATTACGCCGGCATGGGGATCTCCCCTGCGGTGTACGATTACGGAGAAAAGGTGTGCGCCTCGCTGCGCGGCCGCTTTGCCGAGATCGATGAGACGGCGGAGTATAACCAGCTTAAGGTCCTTGCCGCCATGCAGAAAAACAAAATCAGCGCGGAGCACTTTGCCTCCGGGAGCGGTTACGGATACAGCGATCTGGGCAGGGACGGCCTCGAAGCCGTCTACGCGGATACCTTCCATACGGAGGCGGCCCTGGTGCGGCCGCAGATCACCTGCGGCACCCACGCCCTTTCCCTGGCGCTCTCCTCGTGCCTGCGGCCGGGGGATGAGATGATCTCCATCAGCGGAAAGCCCTACGACACCCTTGAGGAGGTGATCGGGATCCGCCCGTCGAGGGGATCCCTTGCCGAGTACGGCGTCACCTACCGGGAGGTTCCCCTGACGCCGGAGGGCGAGTTTGACCTTCCCGCCATCCGGGCCGCCATCGGCCCCCGCACAAAGCTCGTGGAGATCCAGCGCTCGAGGGGATACCTCACCAGGCCCTCCCTCACCGTTTCCCGGATCGCCGAGGCCATCCGCTGCGTGAAGGAGACCAATCCCTCCGTCATCTGCATGGTGGACAACTGCTACGGCGAGTTTGTCGAGCGGCTTGAGCCCTCCGATGTGGGAGCGGATATGGTCGTGGGCTCTCTGATCAAGAACCCGGGCGGCGGACTTGCCCTGACGGGCGGGTATATTGCCGGTACGAACGAGTGCGTGGAGAACGCGGCCTGCCGGCTGACTTCTCCGGGTCTCGGCCGCGAGGTCGGTCCCTCCCTCGGCGTCTCCCGGTCCTTCTTCCAGGGATTTTTCCTTGCCCCCGTGGTGACCGCGGCGGCCTTAAAGGGCGCGATCTTTGCCGCGAACCTCTACGAGGGACTTGGCTTTTCTGTCACCCCCGGCGGCAGCGAGCCGCGGACGGATATCATCCAGGCTGTTGAGCTTGGATCGGAAGAAGGCCTGTGCGCCTTCTGCGAGGGCATCCAGGCCGGCGCGCCCGTGGACAGCTACGTGACGCCGGAGCCCTGGGATATGCCGGGCTATGACAGCAAGGTGATCATGGCGGCCGGCGCCTTCGTGCAGGGCGCCTCCATCGAACTTTCCGCCGACGGCCCCCTGCGGTCTCCCTACGCGGCCTATTTCCAGGGCGGGCTCACCTTCCCGCACGCCAAATTCGGAATCCTGATGTCCCTGCAGAGGATGACGGAGAAAGGACTGGTTAAACTTCCATGAAAACAGTGCTCGTGGTGGGCGCAGGCCCGGCCGGGATGGCTGCCGCCATTATGGCCGCGCGCGAAGGCGCGAAGGTAACGCTTCTGGAGGGGGAAAACGCCCCCGGCAAAAAGCTGCTCCTGACGGGAAACGGCAAGTGCAACCTGACGAACCTTGCCCCCGGAACGGCGGCGCGCTACGCCTCCCTTGGGGCAGGCGACGCGGGCGTCTTTGCAGGCCCTGCCACGGAGGCCTTCGGACCGGAGGCGGTATGCGGGTTCTTTGAGGACCTGGGGATGCCGCTTGCCGCGCGGGACGGCTGGGTATATCCCGCAAGCCAGAGCGCGAGGACCGTGCTGGACGCGCTGAAAAGCCAGCTGTCCAGATACCATGTCACCCTGAAGTGCTCGGAAAAGATCGTGAAGATCCGGCAAAAAGACGGCCTCTGGGAGGCGATGACGCCGACCTGGACCTACCGGGGCGACGCACTCATCCTGTGCGCCGGCTCCAAAGCGGTGCCGGAGACGGGATCCGACGGGAGCGGCTACGAGCTTGCCGCCCAGGCGGGTCATGGCCTGACCGGGATCTACCCTGCGCTGACCGCCCTTGTGCCGGAGGATACGTCCCTGTGCAGACAGTGCGCCGGCGTGCGCTGCGCGGTCACGGCCTCTATTGCGGAAGCATCCGGTCAGGATGCGTTTCTCCCCGATTCGCTGCCGAGGCGGGAGAGCGGCGAGCTGCAGATCGCAGCCGACGCCATCTCGGGGATCGCGGTCTTCCAGCTGAGCAGGACCGCGGTAAGGCTGCTGGAGGCCGGAAAGCGCCCGGTCCTTACCCTTGACCTCTTTGCACAGTACGATGAGGAGCGGCTGACGGAGCTGCTGATCCGCGCTGCCCGCGCGGCGGGGGATCTGCCGGCGGCAAAGGCCTTCGGATACCTGGCGGCCCCGAAGCTGGTCACCTGGCTCCTTGGCCGGGCGGGGATATCCCCGCAGGAATCGGCGGGGAAGAATGCGGAAGAAAAAGCGCGCGCCCTTGCCCGACTGGCAAAGCACGTGGAGCTTCCCATCGCGGGGACGCGGCCCTTTACCGGCTGCCAGGTCTGCGCCGGCGGCGTAGAGACCGGCGGCGTCGATCCCGCGACCATGGCGTCCCGCCTTGCCCCGGGCCTCTATTTTGCCGGGGAGATTCTGGATATTGACGGGCCCTGCGGCGGCTTTAACCTGCAGTGGGCCTTTGCGAGCGGCATGCTCGCCGGAAAAAGCGCCGCCGCCTATATCGCGGACGGCAGGGAGGAAGATTCATGATCCGAGTAGGCCAGATCCGCCTTAAGCCTGACCACAGCGAGCGACAGCTCACGGAGAAGATCAGGCGGCGCCTGCGCCTCGGGCCGGAGGATACCTTTACGGCCTCGGTCGTGCGCCGGTCGCTGGACGCGAGGAAAAAGCCTGATATCCTCTATGTGTATACTGTTGATGTAACGCTCACCGGCGCGCCCCGCGGGAAAAAACCCCTGCGGGAGGACAAGCTGGTCGCCCGCCTGCGGGACCGGGACGTGACCATCGCGCCCCAGGAGACCTGGGAGATCCCGGCGCCGGGACCGGAGCCCTTAAGGGAACGCCCCTGCGTGATCGGTGCGGGCCCCGCCGGGCTTTTCTGCGCCCTTGTCCTTGCCCGGGCGGGCTTTCGCCCCATTGTCCTTGAGCGCGGCGAGGCCGTGGACGAGCGGCAGGAGAAGGTCGAGCGCTTCTGGGCAGGCGGAGAGCTTGACCCGGAATCGAACGTGCAGTTCGGCGAGGGCGGCGCGGGCACCTTCTCCGACGGAAAGCTCAATACCCGCATCCACGGGACCGGCGGAAGAGTCCGGTATGTCCTCGAGGCCTTCGCGGCGGCGGGCGCCCCGGAGAAGATCCTGACCGACGCGATGCCCCACATCGGCACGGATGTACTGCGCGGCGTGGTGCGCGCCCTGCGGGAGGAGATCATCTCTCTGGGCGGCAGCTTTTCCTTCAACACCTGCATGACCGGGCTCTCCCGCGGGGAGGACGGCATCTGGACCGTAACGGCGAAGAAGGCGGAGCGGGGCGCGGACGGGGAAAGAACTTCGGTCAGCGAGATCGCGGTGCGGGCCGGGGCCGTGGTCCTGGCGCCCGGACACAGCGCCAGGGATACCTTCGAGATGCTCTATGCCGAGGGGTACGCCATGGAGGCAAAGCCCTTTGCCGCGGGCGTGCGCGTCCAGCATCCCCAGGCGCTGATCGACGCGGATATCTACGGGGAGGACTGCCCCTATGCGCTGGACCCCGCTTCCTACAAGCTTACCCACAATCTCCCGGACGGCAGGGGCGTCTATTCCTTCTGCATGTGTCCCGGAGGATACGTGGTGAACGCCTCCTCGGAGCCCGGCCATACCGCGGTCAACGGCATGAGCCTGCAGGCCCGGGACGGGGAGAACGCCAACAGCGCCATCGTGGTCGCCGTCAGGCCCTGTGACATCCCGGGCGAGGGACCGCTGGCCGGCATGGCCTTCCAGCGGGAGCTGGAGAAGCGGGCCTACGAGGCCGCGGGCGGGAAGATCCCCATCCAGCGGTACGAGGACTTTAAGAACGGCGGGGGCACGAGCGCCCCGCGCAGCATAAAGCCCGCCGTCAAAGGACAGTGGGCAAGCGCCGACGTGCGCGCCGCCCTGCCGGGGGATCTCGGCAGTGCCATCACGGCCGGCATGGAGGCCTTCGGCAGAGCCCTTCCCGGGTTTGACGGGCCGGACGTGCTCATCGCCGGGGTGGAGAGCAGGACCTCCTCACCGGTGCGGATCCTCCGGGACGAGACCCTCTGCGCGGCGGGACATCCCGGGCTTTATCCCTGCGGGGAAGGGGCCGGATACGCGGGCGGAATCACCTCCGCGGCGGCCGACGGGGTGCGCGCGGCCGAGGCCATCGCGGCCAAATTTCACATTGACTTTCCCTGTGAATGATGAAATAATAAGGCATGTTCCGTGGAGAGAGCCGGGAACAGCCTATGAACAAAACCATTTTTAACGGCGGACTTCGCATGAGCGAGCTGCCGCTGCAGGAGCAGCCTTACGAGAAATGTCTGGCCGGCGGGGCCGGAAGTCTGACGGATGCGGAGCTGCTTTCCGTCATCCTGCGCACCGGGTCAAGGGGAGAACCTGCCGTCGCGCTTTCCTCACGGCTGCTGGCAAAAGAGCATATGGGCGGACTGCTCGGGCTCATGCACACCTCGGTACCGGAGCTGATGCGCATCCGGGGCATCGGGAGAGTAAAGGCGGTGCAGCTTCTGTGCGTCGCCGAGCTGTCGAGACGGATCGCGAAAAGCCAGGCCATGGCGAACCTGCATTTTACCGATCCGGCCTCCGTGGCGGATTATTATATGGAGGACCTGCGCCATCTCGAGCAGGAAGTGCTCATGGTCCTTCTTCTGGACACGAAAGGCGGGAGACTGGGGGAGGAGATCCTCTCGCGCGGGACGGTCAACGCGACCATCATTTCGCCGCGGGAGATCTTTATCTGCGCGCTTCGCTACCATGCGGTCTCCATTGTTCTTCTGCACAACCATCCGAGCGGGAATCCGCAGCCGAGTCCCGAGGATATCTCCCTGACTGAGCGGGTCCGCGACGCCGGACACCTGATCGGCATCGACCTGATAGACCACATCATCATCGGGGACCAGCGGTACGTGAGCATGTACCGGGAGGGCCTGCTGTAAGGGAGCGCGGCAGGGCCGGCCTTTCGGCTGAAAGGCATTAGACATAAGGGGTGCAGTCATCTATGATATTTCAGAATCTGTGCGGCATTGATCTGGGTACAGATACGATCAAGCTGCGCGATAGATCAGGCCAGAAATTCATGTACAGCAGGAACATGATCGCCGTCCGGGACGGCCGGAGGGTGATCGCTGTCGGTGATGAGGCCTATGAAATGTATGAGAAGAACCCGGAGAACATCGAGGTATCCTGCCCGATGGTCAACGGGGTGATCGCCAGTGCCACCAACATGGAACTGGTGCTTTCCTATACCCTGAAAAAGTTCCATTCGCTCTCCCAGGCCACCTCAGGCATCTGTCTTGCCGTACCCTTCGGGGTAACGCCGGTGGAACAGAGGGCTTTTTTCAATGTCATGGGCAGCAGTCTCGCGCCGGGCAGGGTGCACCTGGTGGAGAAGGGCGTCGCGGACGCGGTGAGCATCGGCCTGCCGGTCCTTGACTCCGGCGGCCACATGATCGTCAACATCGGCGCGGACACGACGGAGATCTCCGTGGTATCCGGCGGAAAGGTCATCCTGGGGCAGACGCTGCGCATCGGCGGGCGCACCCTGGATGAGGATATCTGCACCATGGTGCGGCGCAAATTCAACCTGAGCATCGGCCGCAGGACGGGGGAGAGGCTCAAGAACAACCTCGCCTTTATGATCAACGGGCCGAGGCTGGAGCAGAAGGTCTGCGGCATCCACACCCTGTCGGGCCTGCCCAAGACCGACATCATTCCCTCCCTTGCCGTCAGCGTGGCCATCGTCGGCTCCGTCGACCGCATCGTCGAGGGCATCCGCGGCGTCTACAGCCGCACGCCCCCGCAGATCATGAAGGATATTGCCGCGGAAGGAATCTTCCTGACCGGCGGCGTTTCCATGATTCTTAACCTGCCGGTCTACCTGCAGAAGGAAACGGCCCTGCCCGTCTACCACATACAGGATCCGGTAAACAGCACGCTGCGCGGGCTGATCGAGATCATCAACCACAAGGAACTCAAGGTCCTTACACATACGCCCGTCTTCTGACGGGATCATCTGGAACGGAACGGTATGAGAAGAAAAAGAGACGGGAACACCAGCAGAGCGGCGGCCATCATCCTGAGCATCGTTTGCGTCGGCCTGATCGCGCTCTCCTTTATTTCGCCGGCCTCCTCGGGGGCGGTGCATACGGTGACCGGCGTCGTGGTCACGCCGCTGCAGAAGGGCATCAGCGCCTTCGGCGGCTGGCTCTCGGGGCTGACCTCCAATTTCCGGGACGCGGCCGAGCTGCGGGCCCAGAACGAGGCGCTGCAGGAGAGAGTGGATACGCTGACCGCGCAGAACAGCCAGCTGGTCCTGAATGAGGAAGAACTGCTGCGCCTGCGCCAGCTCCTCGAGCTCGACGAGCAGTACGCCGAGTATGAGAAGACAGGCGCCCGGGTCATCGCCCGGGACAGCGGCAACTGGTTCTCCAACTTTACCATCGACAAGGGCAGCCGGGACGGCATCAAGGTCAACTGCAACGTCATGGCCGGGAGCGGCCTGGTGGGCATCGTGACCCAGGTCGGCCCGAACTGGTCGCGGGTGCGCTCGATCATCGACGACGACAGCAACGTCAGCGCAATGGTCTCCACCACCTCGGACACCTGCATCATCGCAGGCAACCTGCAGCTGATCGACAAGGGCACCCTCAGCCTGGTCAAGCTCAGCGACGAGGGGAACAAGGTCCATGTCGGCGACAAGGTCGTCACCTCCAACATCAGTGAAAAATACCTGCCGGGCATCCTGATCGGCTATATCTGCGAACTGGGCAGCGATTCCAACAACCTGACCAAGTCCGGCGAGATCACGCCGGTCGTGGACTTCAAGCACCTGCAGGAGGTCCTGGTCATTCTGGAGACCAAGGATTATTCCGCCTCCGTGACGGATACCGACGAGGATTCCGACGACGTGCAGGCGCAGGAAGAAGCCCGGGAGGAAGAGACCCAGGCTGACCTTCTCGCCGCCCCCAGGGCCGGTGAGGAAGAGGGCGCGGGCGAAGCGGAGGATCAGGGCGCGGACGGACAGAGCGCTGAAGAACAGGGAGAGGCGGGAGCATGAAACGCAGAGCCGTAATGTTCATTCTTATACTGGTGTGCACCGTTCTGCAGTGCAGCGTCTTCGAGATCTTTTCCTATGCCTCCATCCGGCCGAACCTGCTGATCATCCTGACGGTATCCTTCGGTCTGATGCGGGGAAAGAAGAGCGGCATGTGGACGGGGTTTTTCTGCGGCCTTGCCCGGGATCTGCTGTTTGAGAGCACCATGGGCCTGCAGGCCCTCATCTACCTGTGGATCGGGTACGGGGCCGGCTGCTTCTACCGCATCTTCTATGACGATGACATCAAGACGCCGCTGCTGCTGGTGAGCCTGGGCGACCTGGCCTACGGCTGCGCGGTCTATGTGCTGCAGTTCCTCATCCGGGGACGGGTCCATTTCTTCTTCTACCTGAACAGGATCATGATCCCGGAGATGCTCTATACCATCTTCCTGACGTTCCCCGTCTACCGCCTTTTTTACCGGATAGAGCACAGCCTCGCAAAGTCGGACAAAAGGAGCATGAACGGATTTGTTTGATAAAGTCAAAAACTCACTTCCGAAGGGGATCCGTTCCCGGATCTTCATTCTGACGGTCATCTTTACTCTCATGGCGGGGGTGCTCATCTACCGCCTTTTTGTGCTGCAGATCATCCGCGGTGAGAGCTACCAGAGCGATTTCTCCCTCTCCATCCGCAAGGAGAAGGTGCTGCCGAGCACGAGAGGACAGATCTATGACTGCAACGGCAAGGTGCTGGCCTACAACCGTCTGTCCTACAATGTGACCTTTGAGGACAACGGATCCTATTCCTCCACCCACGAGCGGAATCTGACCCTGAACAGCATTCTGTACCGGGCGGTGGAGATCATCCGCAGCCACGGGGACGAGCCGACCAACCGTTTCCGCATCGTCCTGAACGATAACGGCGAATATGTCTACAACTGCAGGGGCTTTACCCTGAGCCGCTTTAAGGCGGATATCTTCGGCAAGCCCTACATCGACGACCTGACGGAAGAGCAGCTCTCCATCACGGCGCCGGATCTGATGGAGCTTCTGTGCTCCCCGACCTACTACGGCATTCTTGATCCGAAGACCACCGCGAAGGAGAGGGAAGCCTGCGGGCTGCCCGAGACCTTCTCCACGGAGGACCTCCTGCTGCTGACCTACCTGCGCAGCGAGCTGGCAGCGAACAATTTCCAGCGCTACTACGCGATCACCGTGGCGGAGGACGTCTGCGAGGAGACAGTATCCCAGCTGCTTGAGAACGCGGCCCTTCTCCAGGGCATCGACGTGGAGGAAGGCTATCTGCGCGTCTACAGCGACGCGGAGTATTTCGCCCCCATCATCGGCTATACCGGCCGGATCTCGGCGGAGGAGCTCCAGGAGCTTCGCGCGGTGGATCCCTCCTACAGCGGCGACGACATCGTCGGCAAGGTCGGCATGGAGAAGGAGATGGAGACCTCCCTCAAGGGCGACAAGGGCTCCGAGGTCATCTACGTGGACAACATGGGCCGGACCCTGAGCGTCGAGGACAGAGTGGAGCCGCAGGCCGGCAATTCCCTCTACCTGACCATCGACAGCGACCTGCAGAGGACCGTCTACAACATCCTCGAGCAGTACATCGCCGGCATCGTCTACGCGAATACCATCGATTCCGAGAGCATCAACTACGATTATCTGCAGTCGGCGGATGATGTCGTCATCCCCGTCTACGATATCTATTTCTCCCTCTTTGAGAACAACGTGCTCGACGTGGACCATCTGTCCACCGCCGACGCTTCCCCCAACGAAGCCCACGTTTACCGTCTCTTCCGGGAGAAGGCGGATTCGATCTTCGCCCAGATCAAGGCGCAGCTGACCACGAACGATCCGACCCCCTACGGGGAGCTGACGGAGGAGATGCAGGTCTACCAGTCCTACATCGTCAACCAGATGCTGCGCAACACCGGCATCCTCAACTGGGACGCCATCGACACGACGGACCTGACCTGGCTTGCCTGGAGCGAGCAGGAGACGATCAGCCTGCAGGAGTTCCTGACCTACGCGATCTCCATGAACTGGATCGACGTGAACGGCATTGCCGACGGGATCGACTACATGGATTCCGGCGAGATCTATACCCGGCTCGCGGACTATATTGCGGAGAACCTCTCCGGGGATACGGATTTCTGCAAGCGCGTGTTCCGCTACATGCTGCGGGAGGGAAGCCTCTCCGGTACGGAGGTGTGTCTGCTGCTGTTCGACCAGGGCGTCCTGGACATGAACACGGCGGATTACGACGCCCTCTCGGACGGCTCCATGTCCGCCTATGACTTTATCCTGAACGCGATCTATACCCTGCGGATCAGGCCCTCCCAGCTGGCCCTGCGGCCCTGCTCGGGCGCCGCGGTCGTCACCGACCCGCTGACCGGCGCCGTGAAGGCCTGCGTGACCTACCCGGGCTATGACAACAACCGCCTGGTCAACAACATGGATTCCGACTACTACGGAAAGCTGGCGACGGACCTTTCCTCGCCCTTCTACAGCCGCGCCACCCAGGAGACCCTGGCCCCCGGCTCGACCTTCAAGATCGTCACGGCGACCGCCGGCGTCATGGAGGGCGCAGTGACCATCGACGAGGGCATCGGCTGTACCGGCGAATTCAAGGAAGTGGATCCGCCGGTCAAGTGCTGGGTATACCCCGGCGCCCACGGCTACGAGACGCTGCAGACGGCCATCAAGGATTCCTGCAACTACTATTTCAACACGGTGGGCTACCGCCTGGCCGTGACCGGGGACGGCACCTTCAGTGACTCCTACGGCGTGGAGATTCTGGCCCGGTACGCCTCCATGTACGGCTTCGATGCGAAGTCGGGCGTGGAAGTGCCGGAGAGCGCCCCGCACCTGGCCACCTACGACTCCGTGCGTATGGCGATGGGCCAGTCCGACAACGCCTTTACGATCACCCAGATCGCCCGCTACGTGTCCACCATCGCGAACAAGGGCACCTGCTACGATTTGACGCTGATCGACAGGACCACGGACTTCAACGGCAACACCATCGACAACCACGAGCCCGTGGTGCACAGCCTGGTGGAGCTGCCCGAGCAGCTCTGGACGGCCATCCACGGCGGTATGCGCTCCATGGTGCAGAACCACAGCGCCTTCAGCAACTACAGCGGCGTGGCGGTCGCCGGCAAGACGGGTACCGCGCAGGAGACGACCCTTCGTCCCAACCACGCCCTCTTCATCGGCTTTGCGCCCTATGAGGCGCCGGAGATGGCCATCGCCTGCAGAATCGCGAACGGCTATTCCTCCGCGACCACGGCGGCGCTGGCCAGAGACATCATCACCTATTACTTCGACCGGAGCACCGAAGCGACGCTGGTCACGGGCCACGCCGCGCAGGTGACGGAAGGCAACACGAGCAACGACTGATCAAAGGATATTCGGGAGGTGAGGAAGGTGCAGCACAGTTCAGTCCTGGTTAAGAGCAATCCCTACGGCCTGACGATCTATCTGGATGCGGGGCTGCCCTTCGAGCAGATTCTGGCGGACACGCGGGATCATTTCCGCAGGACTGCCCGTTTCTTCAAAAACGCCCGCATCGCCCTGGTCTTCCGGGGACGGACGCTGACGCCGGAGGAGGAGCACGACCTGGTGGACGCTGTCACCGAGGAGGCCGGCATCCGCGTGATCTGCGTGATCGACGAGAGCGAGGATCACGCGAAGGAGAGCCGGGAGGTCATCGAGCAGGCGATGTCCAGGGACATCGTGCACAACGCGAAGGTCTACATGGGCACCCTCAGCCACGGCATGCGCTTTGAGACGGACAGGACCGCCCTCATCCTGGGGGACGTGGACCCGGGCGCCGTCGTCGTTGCCGCCGGCAACGTCCTTGTCATGGGGTGCTGCATGGGCAGCATCACGGCGGGCGCGAACGGAAACCGGGAATGTTTCGCCGCAGCGCTGACGCTGCTGCCTTCCCATCTGCGGATCGCGGACCGGACGGCCGTGACCGCCATCACCAAACGGACCAACACGGGAGAGTACCCGGTCAACCCCCGCATCGCCTATTTCCGGGAAGATCACCTTGCCTTCCTGCCGCTCGGGGCAGCCGCCTTCGGCATGCTCTACGGCGAGGGGGACAGAGAGGACAGCGAATAAATGTTTCGACAGTATCATCTGAGAGATTACCGGTTCAGTCTGATCATCTGGGTCACGGCGCTTTCCGTCATCGGAATCATGGTCATCGGCAGCGCCCAGCGCGGCCTGCAGATGAGGCAGATCTTCGGCCTGGTGATCGGACTTGCCGCCATGCTCTTTTTGTCCATGGTGGACTATACCTGGCTCTTCGGCTTCAACTGGCTCTACTACATCGGCGGCCTCTTCCTGCTGGCGGCAGTCCTTGTCGTGGGCGAAAACGTGAACGGCGCCACCCGCTGGATCCGCATCGGCATCCAGTTCCAGCCCTCGGACCTGGTCAAGATCATTCTGATCCTCTTTTTCGCGGAGTATCTCTCCCGGCATGAGGACAAGATCAGCACGCCCAGGGTACTGGTGCCCTCCATCCTGCTGATTGGCATGCCGCTGTTTCTGATCTACCGGGAACCGGATCTTTCCACAACGATCGCCATCGCTTTGACATTCTGTGTTATACTGTTTATCGGAGGCCTGAGCTGGAAGATCATCGCCGCGCTCTTCGCGGTCGTCGTCCCTGCCGGAATCATCTTTTTCAGCGTGATCCTGCAGCCGGGGCAGACCCTGATCAAGGAGTACCAGCTCACCCGTATCCTGGCCTGGCTGCGCCCGTCGGAATATCCGCAGGACGCCTACCAGCAGACGAACTCCATCATCGCGATCGGCTCCGGCCAGCTCTACGGCAAGGGTCTCGCGAACAACATGATCAATTCAGTCAAGAACGGCAACTTTATCGCCGAACCGCAGACGGACTTTGTGTTCGCCGTGGCGGGAGAGGAGCTGGGCTTCCTCGGCTGCTGCCTGATCGTCCTGCTCGAGCTGCTGATCGCGCTCGAATGCATCCGGATCGGCCGGCGCGCCCGGGATTTCTCCGGCACGCTCTTTGCCTGCGGGGTGGGCTCTATCATCCTGATCCAGAGCTTTATGAATATCTGCGTCACCACGGGGCTGATGCCCAACACCGGCATTCCGCTCCCCTTTGTCAGCTACGGCCTGACCTCCCTGATCAGTTTCTGCATCGGAATAGGGATCGTGCTGAACATCGGGATGCAGACGCGCAGATACTAGGCTCCGATATTTTTTACCGAGAGGAGATAAGGCATGAACATCGGATTTGTCGCGCATGACGCAAAAAAGAAGCTGATGCAGAACTGCTGCATCGCTTACCGCGGTATCCTTGTCAAACATGACCTGTACGCGACAGGCACCACCGGCCGCCTCATCGAGGAAGCGACGGGCATGCCCGTCCATAAATTCCTGGCCGGCCAGATCGGCGGCGAGCAGCAGATGGGCGCCCTGATCGAGCAGAATCAGATCGACCTTGTCCTGTTCTTCCGCGATCCGGATACGCCGAAGCCGACGGAGACCGACATCAATAAGGTCATCCGGATGTGTGACATCCACAATGTGCCGCTGGCGACCAACCTGGCGTCGGCGGAGATTCTGCTGAAATCCCTGGAGAGAGGAGATCTCGAGTGGCGAGAAATGTACAAGTAGACCAGTCCCGTCGGGAACAGGACTATTACACCGAACGCGAATGGCGGAGGATCCAGCAGCGTGAGAGAGCGGAGAGACGGCGCCTGCGCCTTCTCGGGCTCCTTCTGGCCGGCATGGTCCTGCTCGTGGCCCTGCTTTCCTTTGCGGTCTACGTGATCGTATTCCGTTCCCATGACTACACCCTGAAGTCACCCTTTGTGCTCTCGGAGCAGATGTACGGGAGCGGGCTTTTCACCGGAAGCGGAGATCGGGCGGACGGTTTCGCCTCGGGCCTTTGCGTGACCGCCCGGGACGTGAACGTTTCCCAGGCGGATCTGGGCGCTTATGAGGCCGCTCTCTTTGACCTGAACAAGAAAGAAGTCCTTTATGCGAAGGACATCTTCACCCCGCGCTCACCGGCCTCCATGACCAAGATCATGACCGCTCTGGTGGCGCTCAAATACGGCAATCCGGACGATATGGTCACGGTGACGGAGACAGCGCTGGATATCGAGTACGGCTCCTCCGTCTGCGACATCAAGGTGGGAGACCGGCTCTCCCTCAAGCAGCTGCTCTACGGCCTGATGGTCGCGTCCGGCAACGACGCGGCGATGATGATCGCCGAGCATGTCGGCGGCACGGTGGCGGATTTTGTCGCCCTGATGAACAAGGAGGCCCTGAGCCTTGGCGCGACGGATACCCATTTCGCCAATCCCCACGGCCTGACGGATCCCGCCCACTATACCTCGGCCTACGATATGTACCTGATCTTCAACGAGGCGATGAAATATGACATGTTCATGGACATGATCGCCCGCTCCAATTACTATGCGGAATACACCCGCGGGGACGGATCCGCCGTCGCGGTCACCTGGGAATCCACCGACCACTACCTCACCGGAGAGGCCGGGGCACCGGGCAATGTGATCATCTACGGCGGCAAGACCGGAACGACGGACGACGCCGGCGCATGCCTCACGCTTCTGTCCAAGGATCTGTACGGAAATCCCTTTGTTTCCGTCATAATGCACGCTGCGGACAAGGAGACCCTGTACACGGAGATGAACGACCTGCTTGGTCTTGTGCCCAATTGAAGGTTGTTTTTTAAGGGTAAATCGTTTATGATAGAGGCATGAGGGGGACTTCCCCGGAACAGAAGGAGGAAATGCACGATGATTCAGTTGATCATAGGCGAAAAGGGTAAGGGCAAGACCAAAATTCTGCTTGATCGGGCAAATGCGGAAATCAAAAACGCCAGCGGTAATTTTGTTTATCTCGACAAGAGTTCCCAGCACATGTACGAGCTGAACAATAAAGTACGCCTGATCGATGTCACTACCTTCCCGGTAAGAGGGTATGACGCATTTATCGGTTTTATCTGCGGAATAATCTCCCAGGATCACGACCTGGAGCAGATGTATCTCGACAGCTTCCTGAAGCTCTCCGGCCTGGAGGGACAGGACCTTAAACCGGCGCTTTCGCTCCTGGAGCAGATCGGCAAGAAGTACGAGGTCACCTTCGTGATCAGTATTTCGGTCACGAGAGACCAGATCCCCGAGTCCATGAGGGAATGGATTATCGCCGAACTTTGATCTGAAAATCAACTATACGCAGCAGGGCCCTCGAATGGCCGGGGGCCCTGCTTGTATATTTAAGGT